>NZ_FYDU01000021.1:0-103261 GCF_900187575.1 Pseudomonas sp. Irchel 3A5
TACTCGAATCACTTCGAGGCAGAACGTGACGTGATGGATTTTATTGCTCACTACAACCATCGACGTTGCCACTCTGCCTCGAATAACCTGCCGCCAGCTATTTTCGAAAAACTGGCGGCCTAATACTTCTACAGAATGGTCCAAAAAAACTGGACCACTACAAGCGCGCTCCTACAGAATTGTGCGTAGAGCCGGTCCTACAGGTCATCAGATCGATATGTGTCAGCCGACCTGCGATAACCCCAGGCTATCGGTGTATCTGATGTTTTGAGTAGACGCCACCGCAATAGCTTCCCACACTCGACCCAAGATTTGCCGGTCCCTGAATTAGGCAAATCGCTCAAAAAACAATTACAAGAAATAGAGGTTTCATCATCATGCGAACCGCATCCCTTCGACGCGTGTCCCGTCTTCTGCTCGGCTGTTCCCTTGTTTGCGCTGGCACCCTTCCCGCCCTGGCCAACGCCTGGCAACCCGACAAGAATGTTGAAATCATCGTCGCTGGCGGCCCTGGTGGCGGTACCGATCAGCTCGGCCGTCTGATTCAGTCAATCATCACCACTCACAAGCTGCTGGACGTCAACACCGTGGTCCTGAACAAAGGCGGCGGCAACGGGGCCGAGGCGTTTCTGGACCTCAAGATGTCCGAAGGTGATGCCGACAAACTGGTGATCGGCACCAACAACATTTACTTGCTGCCACTGGTCTCCAAGCTTGGTTATCAATGGCAAGAACTGACTCCGGTTGCCGCCGTCGCTGAAGACGACTTCATCCTCTGGACCTACAAAGACGCGCCGTGGAAAGACGCCAAAAGCTTCTACGAAGCGGTCAAGGCCGATCCGTCCAAGCTGCGCATGGGCGGCAGCCAGTCCAAGGACGTCGACCAGACCCTGACCCTGCTGTTGAATAAAACCACGGGCAGCAAGCTGGTTTACATCCCGTTCAAAAGCGGCAGCGAAGCCTCTACACAGCTGGCCGGTAAACACATCGCCGCCAACGTGAACAATCCCAGTGAAAGCATCAGCCAGTGGCGCGGTGATCAGGTCCAGCCGCTGTGCGTATTCAGTAAAGAGCGCATGGGCTACACCGACAAAGTCGCCGGGGACAAATCCTGGGCCGACGTACCGACTTGCCACGAACAAGGCCTGGGCGTTGAGCAATATCGCTTCCCGCGCACTGTGTTCATGCCCGGCAAAGTCACGGCCGAACAACGCGCGTTCTACACCGAGTTGATGCGCAAAGTTTCAGAAGCCCCTGAGTTCAAGGCCTACGTCAAACAGAACGCACTGGTGCCGACCTTCCTCGAAGGCGACCAACTGAGTGCCTACATCCAGCAGGACACGGCCCGCGTTACGCCGGTGTTCAAGGATGCTGGCTGGCTGCGCGAGTGAACTGACTGATCAGGCCCCACTGCCGGGTGTTCACCCGGCAGTTATATCCGGAGGTGTTCCATGCCCCATTCTTCTGAAACATCTGCGCTGGTCGGCACTCGCTGGGTCGAGCTCGGGCTGGCGTTATTCACCCTGTTGATCGGTGCAGTGGTGATGTATGGCAGCCTTGAGCAAGGCATTGGCTGGGGTGACGCAGGTCCCGAGCCGGGTTATTTCCCGTTTTACATCGGCCTGCTGTTGGGCTGCGCAAGCCTGGGCAACATTGTCCTCACACTGGTGCGCTGGCATGCACTGAACATCAGCTTTGTCAGCCGCAGCCAGTTTGCCCAAGTGCTGTCAGTGTTCATTCCCATCGCCCTATTCGTTGCAGCCATGCCGTTCACCGGTATCTACATGGCGTCGGCGGTATTCATCGCCTGGTTCATGTGGCGCGACCGGGTTCGGGCCAAACCTTACGGCAAACTCATGATCTGCTCGGTATCCGGCGGTGCAGTCCTGGCCAGCTACCTGATCTTCGCGCTGTGGTTCAAGGTTCCACTGGACGCAGGTCCGGTCGGTGACTGGCTGGCAATGGCCGGGAGATCGATGCAATGAGCGAATTCGACTCCCTGCTGCACGGCATGAACCTGATCCTCACCCCCGGCCATATCGGGCTGATGGTGGTCGGCGTGCTGCTGGGCATTCTGGTCGGCGTACTGCCCGGCCTTGGTGCCCCCAATGGCGTTGCCCTGCTGTTACCGCTGACCTTCACCATG
Source organism: Pseudomonas sp. Irchel 3A5 (assembly GCF_900187575.1). Lineage (NCBI taxonomy): Bacteria > Pseudomonadati > Pseudomonadota > Gammaproteobacteria > Pseudomonadales > Pseudomonadaceae > Pseudomonas > Pseudomonas sp. Irchel 3A5. Next base: position 2,147 of record NZ_FYDU01000021.1, read on the forward strand.
TCGCCCGTCTCGGCCATCATTCTTTTGTCGTGCATGTATTGGGGGGCGTTGTTCGGCGGGTCGATCACTTCGATCCTGTTCAACATTCCCGGCGAACCGTCATCGGTGGCGACCACCTTTGACGGTTACCCCATGGCCCGTGACGGCCGTGCAGCCGAGGCGCTGACCGCCGCCTTCAGTTCGGCGTTGATTGGCGCACTGGCGGGCGTGCTGTTGCTGACCTTCCTGTCGACACGCATCGCCGAATTCGCCATGTCCTTCAGCTCACCGGAATTCTTCGCGGTGTATTTGCTGGCGTTCTGTACGTTCATCGGCATGAGCAAGAACCCGCCGCTGAAAACCGTAGTCGCGATGATGATCGGCTTTGCCATGGCCGCCGTCGGTATGGACACCGTGTCCGGCAACCTGCGTCTGACTTTCGACCAGCCGATCCTGATGACCGGCATCAGCTTCGAGGTCGCGGTAATCGGCCTGTTCGGTATCGGTGAAATCCTCTGCACCGTTGAAGAAGGCTTGGTGTTCCGTGGCGAGCACGCACGCATTACACCCATGACCATTTTGCGCACCTGGGCCAAGTTGCCACGTTACTGGCTAACGATTTTGCGTAGCACGCTGGTGGGTTGCTGGATGGGCATCACACCGGGCGGCCCGACGGCTGCGTCGTTCATGGGTTACAGCCTCGCGCGCCGCTTCTCGAAGAATCGTGACAACTTTGGCAAGGGTGAAGTCGAAGGCGTCATTGCGCCGGAAACGGCGGACCACGCGGCCGGGACAAGCGCCCTGCTGCCGATGCTGACCCTGGGCATTCCAGGTTCGGCCACGGCGGCAGTGATGATGGGCGGTTTGATGATCTGGGGTCTGCACCCCGGCCCGACGTTGTTTGTCGAGCAGCACGACTTCGTCTGGGGCCTGATCGCCAGCATGTATCTGGGTAACGTGGTCAGTCTGATCGTCGTGCTTGCAACCGTGCCGCTGTTCGCCTCGATCCTGCGCATTCCGTTCTCGATCATTGCGCCGATCATCATCATGATCTGCGCAATCGGTGCGTACTCGGTGCACAACTCGCTGTTCGATGTCGGGCTGATGCTGGTCTTTGGCGCCTTGGGCTATCTGTTCAAAAAACTCGGCTACCCGATTGCGCCACTGGTTTTGGCGGCTGTTCTGGGCGACAAGGCCGAAGATGCTTTCCGCCAGTCGATGCTGTTTTCCGACGGACAACTGGGCATTTTCTGGTCCAATCCGCTGGTGGGCAGCCTGACCACTGCGGCACTGCTGATGTTGTTCTGGCCCTTGATTTCCAGTGGGATCAGAAAAGCACTGGGCTGGCGGACGCGTCATGCAGCCAAAGCGAAATCCGCGCAATGAATGGCAAGGGGCTGGTAAGCCCTGACATTTCTTGTCAGGCTCAGCCCCAGACTTTTCCGCGAGACGCGATCATGACCCGTATTCCTGATGCCAACGTGATTCACAGCCGCCTGCGACTTCGCCAGTTACGGTTGATGCTGGCGCTTCAGGAACTGGGCTCTTTACGTCGGGCTGCCGACAACATCGGCATGACCCAGCCCGCCGCGACCAAGATGCTTCACGAAGCCGAAGATTTGCTCGGCGTCGAACTGTTTGAGCGTCTGCCACGGGGCATGCGCGCCACACAGTTTGGTGAAACCGTCATCTATTACGCGCGCATGGTGTTCGCCGAACTGAGCGGTATGCGTGAGGAACTGGTGGCACTGGAGTCCGGCAACCTCGGCCGGGTTGTAGTGGGTGCGATTCCCGCCCTGGCTTCGGGCCTGCTGACCCGGACCATCGCCGAACTGAAGAAAAGCCATCCGCGTCTGTCCATGAGCATCCAGGTCGACACCAGCGATGTGCTGGTGCAGGCGTTGCTGCAAGATCAACTGGACGTGGTGCTCGGCAGAATTCCTGGCGGTGCCCGCTCCGATGATCTGCTATTCGACAGCCTGGGCGAAGAGGAACTCTGCGTGGTTGCCGGCGCGAAGCATCCCATGGCCAACGCGACGCACCTGGGTTGGGGCGACATGCAAAACATGACCTGGGTCCTGCAACAGCATCCAAGCCCGATGCGCTCGATCATCAATCAGGTGTTCCACAATGCGCGGGTCGACATCCCCAGCAGCATTGTTGAGACCACGTCGATCATGACCTTGCTGTCGCTGGTACAGCAAACCGACATGCTCGGCGTGACACCGGTGTCGGTGGTCGAGGACTACCCCGGTCGCGATTTGCTGGCCGTGCTGCCGATCAAATTCGAGGCGCGCCTGCCGCCTTACGGCCTGATTACCCGCCGCCATCGGGTCCAGTCCTCGGCCATGCTGGCGTTCATGAACTCAGTCAAAAGTGAACAACGTCTCGTACGGGGCTAATTACCCGGACTGATCGCGAACTAATTGCCTCCTGCTCCTCTCTACTCCTGCGCTAGATGTACGTCGTTCAACTCCCATTCAGGTTATGCGTCTGACAATCGGACTGGCGCAGCCTGTGGGTAGCAGCGACACTCCTTACAGGATAAGAAGAGGATTCCCACATGCTATGGAAAAAGGGTCGGCGCAGCGATAACGTCGTGGACGCACGTGACGGCAGCAGCGGCGGCGGTGGGATGCGCATAGGAGGCAAGGGACTCGGCATCGGCGGCGTGATTATCATCGTGGCCATCGGCCTGTTGACCGGTCAGGACCCGATGCAGATTCTCGGCCAGCTCACCGGCCAGGGGACACAGGCCCCAACGTCCAGTGAGACCCGCCAGGCTCCACCGGCCAACGATGAACAGGCGGAGTTCGTACGGTCGATTCTCGGCGACACCGAAGACACCTGGCGCGCAGCCTTCCAGCTGGGCGGCCGCCAATATAAAGATCCAACGCTGGTGCTGTTCAGCGGTCAGGTGCAGTCCGCATGTGGATTTGCCACATCGGCCAGCGGGCCGTTCTACTGCCCTGCCGACCAGAAGGTCTATCTGGACATGGAGTTCTTCCGCGAAATGTCACAACGCTTCAAGGCCGCAGGCGATTTTGCTCAGGCTTATGTGATTGCTCACGAAGTAGGCCACCATGTGCAGACATTGCTGGGGGTTTCGGAAAAAGTCGACGCCGCTCGCCGCAGTGGTCAGCGCATGGAAGGCAGCAACGGTTTGCTGGTCCGCCAGGAGCTTCAGGCTGACTGTCTTGCAGGTGTTTGGGCCTATAACGCACAAAAGCGTTTGAACTGGCTGGAGCCGGGTGATATTGAAGAAGCCTTGAATGCAGCCAACGCCATTGGCGATGATCGCCTTCAGCAACAGGGTCAGGGGCGCGTAGTGCCGGACTCGTTTACACACGGGACATCCGCCCAACGGGTTCGCTGGTTCAAAACCGGCTTTGCCCAGGGCCAACTCAACCAATGCGACACATTCGCCGCCAAGAGCCTCTGATCACATGATGAAACCGCTGCTGATCCTGTCGTTAAGCACCCTTCTGAGTTTCAACGCTCACGCCGAGGATCAGGCGGTCAAATCCATCAGCCCGGAGCGTCTGACGATCAATGGCGCCCAGGCAACGCTCGGCATGAGCCTGAACTGGAATCAGCCCCGGCCGCAGATCGAACGTGCAGTGATTGTGCTGCATGGCCGGTTGCGTAACGCGCCGACTTACCTGCGCAGTATCGAACGTGCTGCCAATCAGTCGAAGCAACGCAACAAGACCCTGCTGATCGCCCCGCAGTTTCTCGACGAGAAAGACATCGCAGCGCACCACCTGGGCGACAACGTGTTGCGCTGGCATGGCGACCAATGGATGGCGGGTGAAAATTCGGTTGGACCGAAGCCGGTCAGCTCATATCTGGTCATCGACCATATTTTGCGTCGCCTGAGCGACAGCAAGCTGTTCCCGAACCTCACGGAAATCGTCATCGCCGGGCACTCCGGGGGTGCGCAAGTGGTGCAGCGCTACGTGATGATCGGCGGCAAGGAAGACGTGCTGTTGAAAAAGGAAGGCATCAAGCTGCGCTACGTGATCGCCAATCCATCGTCATACGCCTACTTTGATACCGAGCGTCCGCTGTCCGTCACCAAGGCCAGTTGCCCCGGCTTCAACGAATGGAAATACGGTCTGAACGGCATGCCGCCTTATGCGGGTAAAGTCAAAACGGCCGAGATCGAAGACGATTATGTGAAGCGTGACGTGACCTACTTGCTCGGCCAGAACGACATCGACCCGAAACACCCGGCTCTGGACAAGACCTGCGGCGCAGAAGCGCAAGGTGCACAGCGTCTGGAACGTGGCGAGAACTTCTTCAAATACCTGCAGAAACGTCATCCACAGGGGCTGAATCAGCGTTTGGTCGTAGTCCCGAATGTGGGCCACAGCGGCGACGGGATTTTCACCTCACCGCAGGGACAGGCAGTGCTGTTCAAGGATTTTTGAACCTGAACGTAAATCCTCTGTAGCGAACTTGTTCGCGAGGGGGCAGACCTGAACCACCGCATCAAGCCCCTCGCCAACAAGTTGCCTCCTACCTTGAAAGCGACAAGCCCGAACCACCGCATTGCAACGGTAGGAGCGAACTTGTTCGCGAGGGGGGATGGTGCATCCCCAGCCTGTGTATCGCCTGAAATTCAGCCCTCCCGAATAAATTCGGTCCTACCGAGGTGGGCGCATGGCCGCTGGACCGGTAGGAGCGAACTTGTTCGCGAGGGGGGCGGTGCATCCGCAGCCTGTGTATCGCCTGAAATGCAGCCCTCCCGAATAAATTCGGTCCTACCCAGGTTGGCGCATGGCCGCTGGACCGGTAGGAGCGAACGTGTTCGCGAGGGGGGATGGTACATCCGCAGCCTGTGTATCGCCTGAAATGCAGCCCTCCCGAATGAATTCGGTCCTACCGAGGTGGGCGCATGGCCGCTGGACCGGTAGGAGCGAACGTGTTCGCGAGGAGGGATAGTGCATCCGCAGCCTGTGTATCGCCTGAAATGCAGCCCTCCCGAATAAATTCGGTCCTACCGAGGTGGGCGCATGGCCGCTGGACCGGTAGGAGCGAACTTGTTCGCGAGGCGCGCAGACCGGTTTGCAGACATTCACCGCTTTATCGTTCATCGCGGGCAAGCCCAGCTCCCACAGGATTCACTGATGACGTGGGGAAACATAGAATCTCCCACAAGGATTGCATTTCAGCTCACAGGACTCAGCAAAGCCCTTATCTCCCCACAATCCTGCGCATGCCAGTCGGCCAACTCCGGCCAGGGGTTTTCCGGCAGGTTGACCAGAATGGTCTTGGTGCCCGCCGCACGCCCGCAATCGAGATCGAAGCGGTAATCCCCCACCATGACCATCTGCGCGGCAGGCACCTGCCAGGCGTTGGCGAAGTGCAGTAATCCAGCAGGATCCGGTTTATGCGGTGCTTCGTCGCGACCGAGAATGTCTTGCACCGCAAAGCACTCCGCCAGACCGATGGCCTCCAGCGTCACATGGGCCAGCTCCCGGGCGTTGCGGGTCAGGATGCCCAGACGATAACCGCGCCCGGCCAGTTCGCGAACCAGTTCAACGGCACCAGGCGCAGCTTTGGAAGCGAGAGCCAGTTCCCGCTCATGCTCCAACAGCCAGGCATGCTTGGCTGCGGCGACATCGGCAGGCAACGTCGCGAGATGCCCGAGGATGTCGTGATCCTGCGGGATATCCAGCGCACGTTTGATCGCCGGGAAATCATGGGCGGCCACGGTTAGCGTGCCATCCATATCGAATACCCAGTGGCGAATTCCGGAAAGACTCATGCCCAGTCCTTGCGATGACGAATCAAACCTTCCTGGCTGACCGATGCCACCAATTGTCCGGCGCGGTTGTAGACGCTGCCACGAGAGAAACCACGGGAATTGCCAGCCCATGGACTGTCCATGGCATACAGCAACCAGTCATCCGCACGCAGATCACCGTGGAACCACAGCGAATGGTCGAGGCTGGCGACCTGCATATCCTTCTGCCAGACCGTCTTGCCATGGGGCAGCAAGGAAGTAGTCAGCAGGTTGAAGTCCGACGCGTAAGCCATCAGGTATTTGTGCATCGCAGGCACTTCAGGCAGCGTGCCGTCGGTGCGGAACCAGATGTACTTCACCGGCTCGGTTGGCTGGGGGTTGTAAGGATCGAGAGCAGTAACCGGGCGAAACTCGATAGGCTTGGGGCAGAGCATCTTGTCGCGCATGGACTCAGGAATCAGGTGCGCCCGTTGCTGCATCAGCTCCAGCTCTGAAGGCAGGTTTTCCGGACCGACGATTTGCGGCATCGACGTCTGATGCTCAAAACCCTGCTCGTCGTATTGGAACGAAGCGCTGCAGGTAAAGATCGGCTGGCCTTTCTGGATCGCCGTCACCCGGCGCGTGCTGAAGCTGCCGCCATCGCGAACCCGATCCACCTGATACACCACCGGCAAACCGGCATCCCCCGGACGCAGGAAATAACCGTGCAAAGAGTGCACGTGCCTTGCGTCTTCAACGGTCTGGCTGGCGGCCGACAGCGACTGGCCCAGAACCTGACCGCCAAACAGCTGGCGAAAGCCAAGGTCCTGACTGCGGCCACGGAACAGGTTTTCTTCAATCGGCTCCAGGCTTAACAGCGCCACCAGATCATCCAACACTTGACTCATTCATTACTCCTCGCACAAACGGTTCGCCCGCCTATCAAGCGTGACAAAAGCTGAAATGATACAGAATTTAACGGCTTCAGCCCCTTCAAGCTTGCAGCGTATCCAGCCATTGTTGGCGAGTGATGCGATAAAGCACGTGGGGTTGCAACGGATGTCCTGACGGGACGTTCGGATGTTCGAAGTCATCGACCGGGTCCGTGGTCATGCCAATTGCCTGCATCACTTTCTGCGAAAGCTCATTGGTTTGCGCCGTGAACGACACGATCTCGTCCACGCCCAAGTGCTCGAAACCACAGCCCAGCGCCGTCCAGGCAGCCTCGCTGGCGTAACCAAACCCCCAGTGCTCACGAGCCAGACGCCAGCCAATCTCTATCGCCGGGGTGAAGTGTGATTCAAAATTCACCACGCCAAGCCCGGTGAAGCCAATGAACTGGCCGGTGTCCTTGCGCTCCAGCGCCCACAAGCCAAATCCAAGTTCTGCAAAGTCCCCGCGTATGCGGCCGATCAGTGCAGCACTTTCCAGATAACTCAGTGGCTCAGGAAAATAGCGCATGACATTGGGGTCCGCACACATGTCGGCAAACGCCTGTAAATCGTCATCCCGCCATTGGCGCATCATCAATCGCGCACTCTCGAGTTTAAGAATCGGCTCCATCGGTTTCTCCATTAACCGGTCAGTCACTGTGTCGGCCAGTGTAGCTTCGCGTTGTTTCACAAAGCTGGGCGTTCAGGGGCAATGCTGGCACTATCCGGCTTCGACCCTTGAACGGACCCGAAATGTCCCTGCCGCTCATCTATCACGAGGATTACAGCCCGGACTTCCCGGCTGATCATCGTTTTCCCATGGACAAGTTCCGCCTGCTGCACGATCACCTGATCGACAGCGGCCTGACCAGCGACGCCGCCTTGCTGCGACCGCAGATATGCCCGAACGACATTCTGGCACTGGCTCATGACCCCTCTTATATACGCCGTTACATGGAAGGTGACTTATCCCGCGAAGACCAGCGACGTCTCGGTCTGCCGTGGAGCGAGGACCTGGCGCGGCGCACGGTACGCGCCGTGGGTGGTTCGCTGCTGACCGCTGAACAGGCCCTCCAGCACGGGCTGGCGTGTCATCTGGCGGGAGGCACCCACCACGCGCATTACGACTACCCCGCCGGATTCTGCATTTTTAATGATCTGGCGGTGATCAGTCATTACCTGCTGCAAAGCGGTCGCGTCGGCAAAGTCCTGATCTTCGATTGCGACGTGCACCAGGGCGACGGCACGGCGCGGATTCTCGCTGATACCGAGGACGCGATTACTGTGTCGCTGCATTGCGAAAAGAACTTTCCGGCGCGCAAAGCCGAAAGCGATTGGGACATCCCGCTGCCGATGGGCATGGGCGATGACGAATACCTGAAAGTCGTCGATGACACGCTTAACTACCTGTTGCCGTTCCATCAGCCGGACCTGGTGCTTTACGATGCGGGCGTCGATGTCCATCAGGATGACGCCCTGGGTTATCTGAAACTGACCGATGCCGGAGTGGCCGCCCGCGACGAAGCGGTGTTGCGCCACTGCATCGGGCGCAACATCCCGGTCATGGGGGTGATCGGCGGCGGCTACAGCAAAGACCGCCAGGCCCTGGCGCGCAGACACGGGATCCTGCATCACAGCGCGCAGCGGGTCTGGGTGTCGGAGGGGTTGTGAGCCCTGCCTCATGACACTACGCAGGACCTGTAGGAGCGCACGAGCACCGCGAGGCCGCGATGGCGTCCTGTCTGATACACCGCCATCGCGGCCTCGCGGTGCTCGTGCGCTCATACATATCTGTGTTCACTGCGCGACGGCGCTCTCCTACAGACGTTGCGAGGCAGGTAGAATGCCCCACCCACCCGCAAAGACACGCACCTCGCCATGACTGACATCCCTCCGACCACCACCCCCTCAGTCGCCATCATCGGCGGCGGCCCCGCTGGCTTGATGGCGGCCGAGGTGTTGAGCCAGGCCGGGATCAAGGTCGATCTGTACGACGGCATGCCTTCTGTGGGTCGCAAGTTTCTGCTGGCGGGTGTCGGTGGCATGAACATCACCCATTCCGAGCCCTACCCTGCCTTCCTGTCCCGCTACGCTGAACGCTCTGGCCACATCGCTCCGCTGCTGCGCAGTTTTGGCGCGGATGACCTGTGCGAGTGGATTCACGACCTCGGTATCGAAACCTTCGTCGGCAGCTCGGGCCGGGTCTTTCCTACCGACATGAAAGCGGCGCCGCTGTTGCGCGCCTGGCTCAAACGCTTGCGCGAGAACGGCGTCACGATCCATACGCGACATCGCTGGCTTGGCTGGGATGCCGCAGGCAACGTACGTATTGCACACCCTGAAGGCGAAACAGCCTTGAGCCCCGATGCCGTGTTACTTGCACTCGGTGGCGCAAGCTGGTCCCGGCTGGGCTCCGATGGTGCATGGTGGCCGCTGCTGGCCGAGCGAGGCGTTGATCTCACGACACTGCAAGCCGCCAACTGCGGTTTCGAAGTGGCCGGATGGAGCGAGTTGCTGCGCAGCAAGTTCGCGGGCGCACCGTTGAAAAACATTGGCATCGGCATGCGCGGGCAGACGCCTCGCCTCGGTGAATGTGTGATCACCGACAACGGCGTAGAAGGCAGCCTGATCTATGCACTGTCGGCGCAGATTCGTGAAGAAATCAATCGGCAGGGCGCTTCCACCGTCCTGATCGATCTGCTGCCGGGAAAAGCGTCTCCAGCCATTCAGAAAGCCCTGGAAAAACCTCGGGGTTCGCGCTCCATGTCCAAACACTTGCACAGCCAACTGGGTATCGATGGGGTGAAGGCCGCCTTGTTGCGAGAGCTGGCCCCGCGTGAAGCGTTCGATGATCCCGCCCGACTGAGCCAGATCGTAAAAGCCCTGCCGCTGAACTTGATCAAAGCCCGCCCGCTGGACGAAGCCATTAGTACGGCTGGCGGTGTAACCTTCGAAACCATGGACCAACGCCTGATGCTCAAGCAATTACCCGGCGTATTCTGCGCCGGAGAAATGCTCGACTGGGAAGCGCCAACCGGCGGTTACCTGCTCACCGCATGCTTCGCCAGCGGCAAGGCTGCGGGGCTGGGAGTGCTGGAGTGGTTGAAACAGGGTCAACATAACTCTTCTGTGGGAGATTCGATATTGGCCTGCAAACGCTGATAGGTAGGAGCGAATTTATTCGCGAGGGCGCCGGTTCATACGCAGCTTATGCATGGCTTTAAGTGCTGCCTTCCCGGATGAAGCGGCGCGCCACGCCCAAGCCTGTGGGAGCAGGGCTTGTCCGCGATAAGGCTGGACGCGATCCAAATCAAACCTAGTTGTCTTCATCGCGAGCAAGCTCTGCTCCCACAGAATTCACTGATGACGAGGGCAACATAGAATCCCCCGCATAGCCATGGCCAGGCACAAACTCTTTGATACTCAGGACACTCCATGAACCTAGAAGAACTCACCCAACGCCTGCACCGCATCCGCGATCAGAACGACTGGAAGCAGTTTCACAGCCCGAAGAATCTGACCATGGCCGCCAGCGTGGAGATGTCCGAGCTGGTGGAAATCTTTCAGTGGCTGACTGAAGACCAGTCCCGCCAACTGCCACCCGAGAAGCTGGAGCATGCCGGTCAGGAAGTGGGCGATATCATTCTTTATTTACTGCTGCTATGCAGCGAACTGGGCATCGACATGGACAAAGTGGTTCGCAGCAAACTGGCTGACAGTGAACGCAGGTTTGCCAAATGAGTGATCGTCACTTCGATCAACTGGCGACCCGATTCGCCGAAAAAATCTACGGCGGAGCCAAGGGCGCGATTCGCCTCGCAGTACTTCAGGCGGACCTGACAGAAGCACTGCCCGAACGGCCACTGCGCGTGCTGGATATCGGTGCCGGGCTGGGCCATATGTCGTTATGGCTGGCCGGGCGCGGCCATGAAGTCACCCTCGCCGAACCGGCCGCACCCATGCTTGAAGGTGCGCGCCAACGATTCATTGACGCAGGTCAGACCGCTACGTTCATTCAGGCACCCTGGCAAGAACTCTCGGATCAGCTGCATGAACCTTACGATCTGGTGCTGTGCCACGCCGTTCTTGAATGGCTGGCCGAGCCGCACACCATCCTTCCGGTGCTGCATCAGTTGACCAAGGCGGATGGCTGGCTGTCCCTGGCATTTTACAACCGCGACGCGCTGATCTATCGCAACCTGCTCAAAGGTCACTTCAAGAAAATGCGCAAGAACGACATGGCCGGTGAGAAGCAAAGCCTGACCCCGCAACAGCCCCTTGATCCCCGTGAACTGGCGGCGCAACTTGAAGGCCTGTGGCGTGTCGAAACCCAGAGCGGTGTCAGAGTGTTTCACGACTACATGCCGGTGGAATTCCAGGCCCGGGCCGAACTGGTGGATTTGCTGGAAATGGAGCTGGCTCACCGTCGGCATCCCGCCTATGCAGGGCTGGGTCGATATCTGCATTGGGTGTGCCGCCCACTTTGACTCTTGATAAGCGCCGGGTTGATCACAGGCAGTCCGGCGTCGCTGATCTCCGTTTTCCTGTCCTCGAAGGCCACTTTGCGGAGGCCATGATGAAACGCCGCCTTGCTTTGATTCCTCTGTTCCTCGGTTTGGCTGCCTGCCAGAGCGATAACCCGTACCGCGCCGATTCCAGACCACTGCCCCCTGCCCCCGCTCACGCCGCAAATGCCGTGGACATGAGCGCGTACCCGGCTCCGCCACGGGACTACGGGCGCTATCGCAACTGGACCTGGCGCAACAACCAACTGCCCGGCGGCTCGGCGTGGGCCGATTCTGCGCAAATCGCCGAGGCGGTCAGCAATGGTCTGGATCAGCGTGGTCTGCGCCCGGCGAACGGCACGCAACCTGCCGACCTGCAAGTAAGCGCGCAAACCCGTATGGAGATCCGCACTCGCCAGGTTCGTGACGACTATTACGATCCTTACTATGGCGGAAGCGGAATCGGCTATGGCCGCGGCCCATACGGCAACCGCTATGGCGGTTATGCCAGCGTGCCGATCGTGCGCACTTATCAGGAACAGGTGGTCGTCGTCAGCATCAGCCTGTTCGACGCCCGCGACGGTCAGCCGGTGTGGAGTGCCAGCGCAGAAACGCAGAACGGCGGCGATCAGTCCGATCGGTCCAAGGCGCTGCGTCAGGCTGTGCAAAAAGCATTGAGCGCGTATCCTCCTTCCTGACATCTTCGGAGAACTGCCATGTTTCGCCGTCTTGCTCTGCTGTCCCTGCTAGTGCTGCTCAGTGCGTGCCAAACCAACCAGATCAATCGTGACTTCGACGCCAGTCGTGACTTTGGCGGCTACCGCAGCTGGAGCTGGAAAGAGCCCGGCGTGCAGTACCAGCCTGATGACCCACGGATCAAGAGCGACCTTACCGACCAGCGTATTCGCCAGTCGATTGGCGAGCAGCTCGACCAGCGCGGTTTGCGCATGGCCCCGTCGGGTGCCAACGGTGATCTGAAGGTCCAGGCATGGCTAATCATGGAAAACCGTCAGCAACTGGTCAGCACCAATTACGGTGGAGGCTGGGGCCCGTGGGGAGGTTACGGGTACTGGAACGCACCGATGACCGAAACCCGTAGCGTGGACTACAAGGTCACGACCCTGCAGATCGACCTCTTCGATGGGAAAGACGGCAAACTGGTCTGGCGCGGCAGCACCGAGCGCATCCTCAATCAGGACAACGCCCCAAATGCCCGTGAAACGGCTATTCGCCAGACAGTGGCAAAGATTCTGGAGCAATATCCGCCACGTTAAGTGGGTTCGTTAGTTGAGGGGCCAACGATAATGGCCCCTTTTTAAATAGGTGTAAGAAGTAAGTACCTGCGACTTCAATACGTTAACCAGCCTCTGCTATCTCCCTTCATTAAACGTCAAAAAATACTTTCCAGCATTGAAACAGATTTTCTTCAGCAGCGATTTTGTCAGTTCTAATACTCGACCTGTAGGAGCGCACGAGCACCGCGAGGCCGCGATAGCGATTTATCAGGCAGACCGCTATCGCGGCCTCGCGGTGCTCGTGCGCTCCTACAGACCCACCAGACCAGCCGCCCACTAGTCGCAAACAATGCTTAACACTATGTACATAACGCGAAAGTCTGACTACGGTAGTAAAGGTCTCAGGGAACACGTGACCTTAGATCGTATCGATAAAGCGTGAGTTTCGACTCTGACACGCTTTGTATTTCGCAGACAGGGAGTAGCGCGTGAACATCAATTCTTCAGTGAAAGTACTAGTCGTCGACGACCAGCCCTCCGTTGTAAACGAGCTAAGCGGTTTTCTTCAAAGCAACGGCTACGAATGCGCTGGCAGTTATTCAAGCAAAGAAGCACTCGAACAATTTCGTAACGACCCCGAAGTCGGCATCGTCCTTTGCGATTTGCATATGCAAGCGCCCGACGGCCTTGAGCTGGTTCAGGCACTCAAGCTGGCCGCTGGTAAAAAGCGGGTGTTCGAAACCATCGTCCTGACCGTTAACGATGACAAGCAGGATGTGATCAAAGCGCTGCGTGCCGGTGTTGCTGATTACTTTCACAAGCCGGTCAATCTGCGTGAGGTGCTCGAAGGCGTCCAGCGTCAGGAAGCCGTGCTGCATGAGCGGCAAAAGAGCTACCGGCAACTAGGTGAACTCAACGAAAAGCTGCGCTTTCTTGCCGCGTCCATTGATGGTCTTTATGAAGATCTGGACCAGCTCCGTCGTCCGCTATTAACCACTGTCAGTGCCGAGGAAGACGCCGAAGGTGAGATGGATCTGTCGATGCTCTTCGCGCCCCTCTCCCCTCGCCAGCAAGACGTAGCGAAGCTGGTCGCCAAAGGCCATACCAACTATCAGATCGGCTGCAAGCTGGGCATCACTGAGAACACCGTCAAACTGTACGTGTCGCAAGTGCTGCGCCTGACCCACATGCACAACCGCACGCAACTGGCGCTAGCCATGTCGCCAAACGGGCAAAGTCGGCAGCGGGACACGGCTCATTGATGTCCGTTGTTCAATCGACGGTATCAAACACGACCCTTGCAGTCTGACCGCTTTCATCCAGCACGCTTAGTTCATAACGACCGAGGCGTGTCAGGGTCGGGCTGAAATGGGCCTGATTGTCGGTGTCGGCCATCGGCACGCCATCGACAAACCACCAGCGACGACCACTGCCGCCCAAGGCGGAAAGATTCAGGCGTAGCGCCTGGCGACTGCCAGCAGGCAAGCGCAGATGATCGCCCTCACGCACGCCGACGATCGACAGTGGCGGTGCCAGGCTCAGACCCTGCGGCGGGCATGCAGGATCGACTGCGGGCAAGCGCGCTTCTCTGCGTTCGTCACGCGCCAGCCAGGGTTCAAGGGCGGCGGGCCATAGCGCCAGAACCTGCGCCTTCGCCCCAGGGCAATCCGCCGCAACCCGCAAGCCCTGAGCATTGACCCAAATCTTTTCCTGCAACCCCAGCCCCAACGGTTGATCAATGGCCTGCAAGGTTGGCGGCGTGGTGCCCTCCAGCGTCCAGGCAAACCGCTGCCTGCGACAGTTCGGATCGTTCTTGCTCATGGGCTGGCCCAACGGCCAACAAATCGCCGCCACGCCCACGCTCGACGGCACTGGCTGAATCGGCGCGGTGATCCCTCGCTGACTGTCTCTATTAGCCAGCACGTCATGAACCTGCAACATCAACGGCGCGGCCGAAGCCAGGCCAAACTGCCCCGGCACGGGCGTGCCGTCGGGACGACCGATCCACACGCCGACCAGATAACGCGGCCCGACACCAATGGCCCAGGCGTCACGAAAACCGTAACTGGTCCCGGTCTTCCAGGCCAACTGTGGGCGCTGTACCAGCTCAGCATGAGGATCGAGATCCGGGCGCGACTGACCACTGAGGATCTTGCGAATAATCCACGCTGCGCCCGGCGACATCATGCGTCGCTCCCGCAGCGGTGCATCGGGTTGCAAGCGAATATCAGCGCTGCGCCCGCCCCGCGCGAAAGCGCTATACCCACCGACCAGATCCTCCAGACGACTGCCAACGCCGCCCAGGATCATGGCCAGATTGGGTTCGGCCAACGGCGGCAGGGTCAGCGGCACGCCGCCGTTGCGCAACTCGGCGGCAAACCGCTTCGGTCCGTAGGCTTCCAGTAGTTGTACCGCTGGCAAGTTAAGGGACATGGATAACGCTGAACTGGCGGCCACCGCCCCGCTGAACCCCGCCGCAAAGTTACCCGGTCGGTAGTCCCCGTAGTGGCGTGGCACGTCCTGCATCAGGGATTCGGAATGGATCAGTCCGGCATCCATCGACAGCCCGTACAGAAAAGGTTTGAGCGTCGAACCTGGCGAACGCAGGGCGCTGATCATGTCCACGTGGCCAAAACGTTTGGCGTCGTTAATGTCTACCGAACCAACGTAGGCGCGTACCGCCATGCTCTGCGCCTCGACCACGAGGATCGCCGCCGAGGTGCGCTCCGGCAATCGGGCACGCCAACCCAACAGTAAATCCTCAAGACGACGCTGCAGACCAGCATCCAGCGTGGTGCGAATCAATGGCGGGCTGTCCGGACGGTTCAAACGCCGCGCCAGCAGTGGAGCGAGGCTTGGCTCCTGACGCGGGGCCAGCAGTAACGGCTCTTCCAGCGCTTCATCCACCGATCGTTGCGGCCAGACCTGAAATTGCGCCAGACGCTTGAGCACCTTGTCCCGTGCAACCTGCGCCCGCTGTGGATGACGATCGGGCCGCAAGCGACTCGGCGCCTGGGGCAGCACCGCCAACATTGCCGCTTCGGAGCGGGTCAGTTGCTGCGGTGACTTGCCCAGATAGGCCCAGCTGGCCGCGGCGACACCCTGCAAGGTGCCGCCAAACGGTGCACGATTGAGGTAGATGGCGAGAATCTCATCCTTGGACAGATGCCATTCCAGCTGCATCGTGCGCCACAGTTGTCGCACCTTGCCGGGCAAGGTGCGCGCATGCGGGTCGAGCAACCGCGCCACTTGCATCGACAACGTGCTGCCGCCCGACACCACCCGCGCACCTTTCAGGTTCTGCCACGTCGCTCGCACCAGCGACAGCGGATTGACCCCGGGATGGGTGTAGAACCAGCGATCTTCGTAAGTCAGTAATGCCTCGATGTAATACGGCGAGACCTGGTTGATCGACACCGGATAACGCCATACCCCGTCGGCATCGGCAAAACGCCAGAGCGGCGTACCGTCTTCGGCCAGCACCACGCGGGCCAGATCGTCCTTAGGTAAAGGCAACGGCCAGAGACGGTCGGCGAGCCAGAGCAGGGCGATGATCAATGCCAGTCCGGCAATAAGCCCACCCAGGCACTGTGTGACTAACCTGTGGGAGCGGTGCTTGCCCGCGATAAGGCTGGACGCGATTGACCTGATATCTGCGGCGCCCTTATCGCGGGCAAGCACCGCTCCCACAGGTTCCGTGGATCCCAAAGGTTGCACAGGTCTCCGGCGCTTGAAGAATCGTGACAATATTCCCGGCTTCAAGGCAAAACGCCCTTACACTCCACGGAACTCGCCGCACTAATCGATAGCCAAAGCGAACAGTCGCCTTTAATCATGACCTTCATCAGGACGCACATATGCAGGTAGAAAGCTTTTTTGAATGGCTGGGCCAGGCGCTCGGCGCGGTCATCCGCTTTATCGTCGATGGACTGGAATGGTTCTTCAATCTCTTCGCCAGCGCGGGCGGAAATTTTGTCGATGGGTTGTCCCGCACTCTGGGCATGGACACTTCACTGGTCAGCATCCTGGCATTGATCGTCGGTTTGCTGTTCCTGTACTCGGCGATCCGCGCATTCATGCGCGCTTCAATCATCATGGGCATCATCTGGCTGGTGCTGGGCCTGTGGCTGCTGAGCTGGATTATTCATTGATGCGCCTGCCCTTGTAGGAGCTGCCGAAGGCTGCGATAGCGGTGTGTCAGATAAATCGCTTTCGCAGCCTTCGGCAGCTCCTACAGGAATTTGCATACTTACTTACCCTTCACCACCATCTGCGCAGCCGCTTCACCCAGCGCTTGCCAGTTCGGCCGATACATCGACTCCACTTGCGGCGGCGGTACACGATAGACACCCGGCGTCACGGCGCGAGCCAGGTACAGCAGGTGCACCGTGTTGTAGCCATTCAAATCCAGTGCAGCAACGAAGCGATCACCGCGGTATTCCTGATGCTTGATACCGGCATTCTCCATCGACTGACGCCACTCTTTTACTGACTCGCTGGCGTCTTCGAGGCTGGCAGCGCTTTGCGCCAGATTCTGGTTTTCCAGCTCCAGACCGGCAGGCAGCAGATCCACGACCAGTGCATCCGGCACCCGTTGCTGAGCTTTGACCTCGATGTGCACCAGCAACAGCTGGCCGCTTTTCAACGCGTTGAGGTTGGCAGGTTCGCCATCAAGGCCAAGGTACTCGCGACGAATACTGAGGTTCTCGCCTCCCGCCACCGGTGCCTGAGTCGGATAACCCGACAGCGTCAGTTGCTGATACAGCGTCGCACTGCCCTGATTCTGCACAGACATCGGCGAAGCCAGCAGTGGTCCGTCAAGCTTCAGGCCCGGCTGTTCGTTGCTCAGCTCGCGACTTTCAGCACCCGTATAAAGCGTCGCAGTCCATTTGCTTTCCGGCTTACCCAACAGATCACGTCCCGCGAGGAACAGCGCGTTGCGCTCCTGGGTGGACAGATAGCGGCTTGCGGCCACTTCGTCGGCAAGGGCAAACAGGCGCTGGTCGCGCTTGTCAGCGGCCAGATTGTTTTCTTCCAGCAACGCCAGGATCAACGCCTGATCACGCAACGGACTGCCGTAATCGGCGAGCCATTCGTTACCTTTGCGACCTGCTGCCAGACCGGCCAGCATGGCTTGATCGGCACGCGGCTTGTCGCCCATTTTCTCCAGTGCCACCGACAGCTGCACCAGCGGTAAACCGGAGCGGGCATCGGTGCGACGATCAAACAGGCTGCGCAACGCGCCGAGCGGAGCTTGTTGACTGCGGGACAACACCAGGCCAGCGTACGCCTGCACGGCAAAGCGCGTGTGCTCGGCGTTCTGGCTGTAACTGACTTCGATCTGATTGCGCTCCTGCAGATAACGCAGCAGCCGCTCGTTGGCTTTCTTCAGCGCATCAGGCGGCACCGCAAAACCCTGATCACGCGCACGCAGCAGGAAGTCGGTAACGTAAGCCGTCAGCCAGTATTCTTCCTCGCCATCAGCGTTCCACAACCCGAAGCTGCCGTTATGGCGCTGCATCCCCAGCAGCCGCTCGATGCCCAGTTCGACCTTGCGCTTGCGCACAGCATCGGCTTCACCTTTGATGCCCAGGCGCTTGAGAGTGGCGGCATCCGCATACAGCGATGGATAAAGCCCGCTGGCGGTCTGTTCAAGGCAGCCATAGGGGTAGGCTTCCAGGGCGCGAATCTGCTCACCCAGATTGAGCGGCGGACGGCTCGACACCGACAGCATGGCTTCACGCCCCGCAGGTTCGAACGCATCGAGCGCGCCTTCAGGCAGGTTCCATGGCTGCTCGTTCAGCGTTGTGCGGTAATGCTTGAGCATCGCCGGATAAACCGGGCGCACGCCGATGGTCCACTCGCGGGAGAACGGCGGCAGATTTTCGCCCGGCAACACTAAGCCGTTTACTACGACTTTGAACTTGCCCTGCCCCAGCCCGCCCTCGGCGCGCACCGGAATGCGCAGCGTTGTACGTTGCCCCTGGGCCAGTTGCACGCTCTGGCTGAGCGCGCCATTAGCGAGGCTCAACTGACCTTCGGCGGAGGCTTGCACGGTCAGTTTTTGCGCCTGACCGGACAGATTTGAAAGGTCCAGCGCTACCGTGGTCTGATCGCCACCGGCAAGGAAGCGCGGTGCCGACAGCTCGGCAATGATCGGCGCGGCCACTACGGTTTTCGCTTCGGCCATGCCGTAACGCTCGCCCGTCCAGGCCTGCGCCATGATGCGCAACTCGCCATTGAAATCCGGAATGTCGACGCTGACTTCACCTTCGCCCTGCTCGTTGAGCGTCACCGGCGCACTTTGCAACGCCACGATCGTCACCGAGGTATCAGGACGCTTGCCGCCCTTGGCCAAGGCGTCACCACCGAAGGCCAGACTTGCCAGACGGTTGCGACCGGCCTCGATCAACTGGCCGTAAACATCCAGCTGATCGGCACCATACTCTTTGCGGCCAAACAGACTGGCGAATGGATCCGGCGTGGCGTAGCGGGTGATATTAAGGATGCCCACGTCTACCGCAGATACCAACACGTGGACTTCTTTCGGCACGCTGCCATCCGCGTTCTTCGCCGCAACCTTGAGTTTCAATGGCTGTTTAGGGCGCATTTTTTCCGGAGCAGTCACGGTCAGCGCCAGCTTGCGTGGCGAGCGATCCAGCGGCAGATGCAGCACGCCAACGGCACGTTTAGGCGTGACGTTAGCCTTGCGCTCACCGGGACGAACCACCAGTGCACTCACGTATAAATCATGCCGCGCCCATTGCTTGTCCAGCGGCACATCGAAGGTCTTGCCCTCGGCAGGTACGTCGATCTCTTGCCACCACAGCGGCCCTTCACTGGACTCAACCAACAAGTAACCTTTGCCTGCTGCAGGCGGCGTGACCGTTACTTTGGCCGTGTCGCCATCGTTGTAACCCGGTTTATCCAGCGCCAGCTTGACCTGGTCGGGACGTACCGCGCCGCCTTCAGCATTGTCCTGCCAGCGATAACCGGCCCAGAAACGCAGACTGCTGATCAAACCGGTTGCAGGATCTTCGACTTCAACCCGGTACGGGCCCCATTCCACCGGGAACGTGACCTTGGCAGTTGCGTCTTGCTTGATGTTGATGGTCTCTTCGCTGAGGTTGAGGAATTTCTCGTTGAAGTGATAACTCCAGCCTTCGCTGTCCGAGTAGTTCCAGTAATAGTCACGACGCTCGCGAACCAGCCGGACTTTGACGTTATCGGCAGCCAGCTTGTTACCCGCGTAGTCGGCGACCAGCACTTCGAACTCAACCGGGCCATCACCGTCGGTCTGCGGCATGCCGCTGGCTTCATCGTATTCATCGTTGCTGCCCGGATTGCTACCGAACAGCGGGCGCAGCCCCGGCATCTGATCCGCAGGCCACACCGGCTGCACCAGCCGCCGAGTGATCGGTCGTCCACCGGACTCTTGCAGGCTGGCTTGCAGAATCAACTGCAACGGCGACTTGGCGTTCGACCATTTGCTTTCGACATCCAGGCTCAGCTTGCCCTGTGCGTCCAGAGTGGTCGCTTCAATCTCCAGATCCTGCTTGAGCTCCGGCTCGGTAATCGAACCAAACTGATAACCCGGCAAGCCCGCCACCGCGTCACGCAACGGCCTCACGTACAGCAAACCGGTCAGGTTATTGCCAGACGCCGGGGCACCGTAAAGGTAACGCCCAGTGATATCGAACACCGCGTTGTCGGTAGTTGCGATGGGGGTTTCGCTGCCTTTGATTTCCAGCGCAAGCCGTTCTGGCAGGAAGTCTTCGACCTGAAACTCATACAACTGCGGCTTGCCGTCACCCAGGTCGAACACCAACTGCCAGCGTCCGGTGGGGGCTTCGTCCGCCAGTTGCAGCTGATACTGATACAACCCGGACTTGTCTGCTTCCCAGACAAACTTGCGGCTGACTTGCTCGTCCGGTCGACGCACTTCGACGGTAATCGGTTGTGGTTTTACGTCTTTGCCGTCGTTATCGCGCAGCAAGCCGTTAAGCAGCACGGTTTCCCCCGGACGATACAAATCCCGCGGGCCAAAGATGAAGAACTGCAAAGGGTGGGCTTGCGGCCCGGTGATGTCGAACTCGGCCAGATCCAGCGCCGAGCTGTCCAGACGCAACATACTGGTCTGTTCGTCTTTATGCGCCAGCAGCACGGCAGCCTTGGCCGGCAGAGGTAATTCGGCATGGCCTGCAGAATCAGTTTTCGCCTGACCCACAACTTTGCCATTGCTGTCGTAAAGCTCCAGTTCGACGCCGCTCAAGGCTTTACCGCCCTCAAGCGCCTGGGTAAAAGCATCAAGGCGATTGGCGTAGCGATGCACCGACAAACCGATGTCACTCAGGGTAAAGAGCGTCGCGGGATTGGAGTAAGTGTAAGTCCCCGAGGCGCGCATCACGGCGAGGTAAACTCCAGGCCCTTGCAGTGCTTTGATCCCGGCAATCGGCAACAACAGGGTTTCCCGAGTGTTGCGCGCCGGGTTCAGGTCAAAGCGACCTTCGTAAACCAGATCGGCCTTGTCCAATAGCTCTTTGGATTCGTAATACTCGATGCTGGACCCGCCGCGCCAATTGCTGAGAAAGGCTGGCAACGCATCGGGTTTGACCCGGAAGAACTCGACATTGACCTTGTCGACGTTCAGCGCGATGACCGGCAAGCCCTCAGCCAGACGAGTCGGCAACAGGCTGCCACGGCTGGCGAAACCGACCGTCGGTTGCAGGTCTGCGGTCTCCAGGCGGCTGATGAATTCCGCTGCGAGTTTCGCTTTGTTGACGCCGATCAACCCCGCATCAACCGTCAGAACCAGTTTGCGCTTGGGTTCCAGATGCCGCAGACGCAGTTCCATGAGGTTGTCGGACAGCTCCCATGCGCCGTCGACCTTGCCATTCTTGCTGTCCACCAGATGCAGTTTTTCAGCGAACTTCTGCTCCGGGTCCAGCGGCACGGAAAAGCTAACCGACAGGGTGCTCGCCCCGTCCACCTGAATCTCTGAAACGTCCACGACAGTCAGGTCGCGGCCCTCATAACGTTTGCTTAACGCGGGAAGATCCACCGCTGGCTTGGGCTTGCTCGCCTCCACCGCTACGGGCTGTGATGCCGGGGCAGGTTTGTCCGGAGCAGAAGAATCACAGGCGCTCAGCAGCGCAAGCGCGCAGGCCAGAAACAGTCCTTTGTTAAACATGGGGCACTCATCGGGGCAGGTTGAGAGAGGGTAACTATATAGCAGGCAAATGACCGGAGATGTCAGAGCGCGAGAATAGACAGCCGGTTTGAGACTTTGTTCTCAGGGAGCCGTGTAGGAAAAGTGGACAGAGATTGTAGTCGCGCAGGATCGGTCATGGGATTACGACGTGGGACCGGCTTTAGCCGGGAAGAGGCCCGTACATTCAATGTATCTGCATCGTCAGGAATGCCGCTTTCCCGGCTAAAGCCGGTCCCACGTCAGTAATCTGACTCTGAGGTCTGGACCAAGCGTCCAACTTTTGCGGTGCAGTTCACTTCGGGTCCTCTACAATGCCCGCCTTGCCCGGGAGCTTTCATGTCAAACCTGCTCAACGACTGGCGCGATCGCGCTACCCATCGCAGCGTTTGGGCGCTGGCGGCGCCGATGATTCTGTCGAATATCTCCGTACCGCTGGTGGCGCTGGTCGACAGCGCGGTGATTGGCCATCTGCCCCACGCCCATCAACTGGGCGCTGTGGCCGTGGGCGCGACGCTGTACACCTTTCTCGCCTGGACCATGGGCTTCCTGCGCATGGGCACCACCGGCTTTGCCTCTCAGGCTGCGGGGCGCAATGACGGTTCTGCGTTACGTCAGATCCTGCTGCAAGGCCTGTTGCTGGCGATGGGACTGGCGTTATTACTTGGGGTGATCGGCCTGCCGTTCAGTCATCTGGCCCTGAGCCTCATGCAGCCATCCGCTGACCTGCAACAGCTGACTGAAGCATTCTTCCACACCCGGCTCCTGGGCTTGCCCGCCGCCCTGGCCGGTTACGCACTGGTCGGCTGGTTTCTCGGCACACAGAATGCCCGCGCGCCGCTGATGATTCTGTTGACCACCAACCTGGTCAACATCGCTCTGAACCTGTGGTTCGTACTCGGGCTGGACTGGGGCGTGGTGGGTTCGGCCCGTGCTTCTGTCGTCGCCGAGTGGACAGGCGCACTGCTCGGCCTGGCACTGACCCGCAAGACCCTGCTCGCCTGGCCGGGCCAGGTGCTGTGGCCCGCCCTTAAACGCTGGGGAAACTGGCGGCCGCTGCTGGCTGTGAACCGTGACATCTTCATCCGCAGCCTGGCGCTGCAATCGGTGTTTTTCCTGATTACCGTGCAGGGCGCACGGCTCGGCGATGCCACGGTGGCCGCCAACGCGCTGCTGCTCAACGGCCTGCTGCTGACCGCCCATGCGCTGGACGGGCTGGCCCATGCGGTTGAGGCGCTGTGCGGCCATGCGATCGGTGCCAAAAACAAGCTCGCATTGCGCCGCTCGCTGACGGTCGCCGGAGGTTGGTCGCTGATCGCCAGCGTGGCGTTCGCGCTACTGTTCATGGTCGCAGGCCATCTGTTTATCAGTCTGCAGACCGATATCGTTGAAGTACGCGAAACCGCTTTCATCTACCTGCCCTATCTGGCCGCGCTGCCCTTGCTGGCGGTCTGGAGTTACCTGCTCGACGGCCTGTTCATCGGGGCTACCCGCGCCAGGGAGATGCGTAACACCATGCTGGTCAACATGCTGCTGGTCGCTCCGTTCGCGTATGGGCTGCAAAGCTTCGGCAACCATGGCTTATGGCTGACGTTGCTGCTATTCATGCTGCTACGAGCGTTGACTCTGGGGTATGTCACGTGGAGACTGAGCAAAAGCGGTGCGTGGTTCAGCGCTCCGGATCAACATCAGACTTGAGCCCGGCGGTCATCTGAATTTGCGGGCTGCTCAGTTTCACTCCAGCAGCGTCGATGCTCAACGTGCTGTCACCGACGGTGAAAGACAATTCGCAGCCTTGCTGATAACTGACCCGCGAGCCACCTTCGATCTGAATCCATGACCTGCCATCCACGGCCGTTATAGGCATCAGGTTCACCTCAAGCTTTTCAGGCGGCGATGACGTTTTCGGCGATTCGGCAATGGCGTCCGTGGATTGCCACACACAGGCGCTGATCAGTGGCCGATCCATATCACCCTCGATAAAACTCACCACCACCGGCATGCCGCCACGCAGTGTCTTGCTCAGGTGTGTAGCCACCGGCAGCCAACAGTCGCCCCCTTCCCCGCCTTGCCCTGGATAACTCCAGTCAAATTGCACATTGATCCGGCCTTCGGCGTCAGCGCTGACAGGCTCATCTACCGCACCGACCACATAAGCACACTGAATCGTCGCCACACAGGCTCGCGGCTGAGGCGGCGGTTTGAAACCCGACTCCCACGGCGCGACCTGAAAATGATTGATGTACATACCCTTCTGAACAGTGGACACGCTGCGCAACTGACGGGTATCAAAGCCGCGGTGTACCACGCCCGTCACCAACCAAAGATGGTTCAGATCTTCCTGCGGATGCCCCATGAGCGGTAGCAAGTGCCCCGCCGAAACGAAGGGCAGTGTGCTTTCACCTTCGCCCTTCTGGCGTGTGCGATCCGATTGCTCGCCACCTTCCGTCACCGCAAAACGGATAACGCCCACCTGCATCGGTACCTGCTGAACGTTGGCCGTCGAGGTACGGCGAAAAACCCGTAAACCATCGCCAAACACCAGCTCATGGCCTTTTCTGGAATGGTGAAAGTGGTAGTGAATGCCCTCTTCCGCACATAACCGCTGCACCAGTTGCAGATCGGATTCCCGGTACTGCGCGCAGAAATCGCGCTTGCGGTACTCGGCTCGCAGATCAAAGCGGTAGCTGTCTTCGCGCAGACCATGTTCCAGCAGCACACGACTGATGATCTGTGGCGTACTCATGTGCTGAAACACCCGCGGCGTGTAGCGTTGCCCCAGACAGGCGAGCCGAGGCCCGATGGACAGGCGATAACACGCGGGGCCCGGTTTGAAGTGGCTGCGCGTGACACTGTGAATCTGCCCGTGCACGCCGGTTTTATCGTCTTGAAAACTCAAGAATGCGGCGCGATACATCAGGCTTTGCTGATCCAGATACGGTTCGTCGATCAGCACTTCCAGCTCAAAGACAAAAGGCTCGCTGATAGCCTCCGTTCCGGTGAACGACAGCACCTGCAACCGCCGAAACAGCGGAGCGATATCCAGATTGAAGGGGTGGTCGACGGCGGGGCCGGACATGGGGAAGGCTCTCTACAGGAACGCGGCCGTGGATTCTGGCCGAGAAGACGCGTGGGGTAGAGGGCGAAACGAAGAATAGGACGTTGCCTACAGAAGAATAGGAAAGTGGAGCAGAGAAGATGGTCTTAAGCTGGAATGCAGTCCCATGTGGGAGCGGTGCTTGCCCGCGATAAGAACACCTCGATTTATCCTTCAGACCGTGTTGCCTTTATCGCGGGCAAGCACCGCTCCCACATAAAATCGTATCTATTCAGTAACTAATTTTTGTTTGGCGGGAGCCAATAGGTTGGCTCCCGCGTCACATCAAGAAGACAGGTAAGAAGACCTTGTCAGCCCCAAACGCAAAGCATCAAGGAAATACGTGCGTTCACGCGGGGTGATTTTGGCGCTGGCGACTTTGTCCCGGTAATGGGTCATCAGTTCTTCCGGCGACAAGTGCACGTAGCGCAGCATGTCTTCGATGGTGTCGTGGGTTTCGATACCGGCGGAATAAACGCTGCCATCCGGGTTCTGGTAGATATTCACCGAGTCGGTATCACCGAACAGGTTATGCATGTCGCCCAGAATTTCCTGATACGCGCCAACCAGGAACACGCCCAGCAAATAGTCTTCGCCTTCGTTCAGGCCATGCACTGGCAAGCTTGTTTCGATGCTTTGCTCGTCCACGTACTGATTGATCTTGCCGTCAGAGTCGCAGGTCAGGTCTTGCAGCACCGCACGACGCAGGGGCTCTTCGTTCAGGCGGTGCAGGGGGATGATCGGCAATACCTGATCGATAGCCCAGGTGTCCGGCAGGCTCTGGAATACCGAGAAGTTGCAGATGTACTTGTCGGCCAGCTTGTCGTTGAGCTCGTCCAGCACCTGACGATGGGAGCGTTGACGCGCTTTCAACGAGTTGTGCAGGCGGCGGCAAACGGCGAAGTAGCACTGCTCACCCAAGGCTTTTTGCGACAGGGATATCTTGCCATCGGCGTACTGGGTCGCAATGTCACTCATGTAGTGAGTGGCGCGCCAGTAGGTTTCGGTGACCATTTCGATATCGGTCGGGCCGAGCAGATCGACCAGCCACTGCAGGGTTTCCGGCAGGCTTTCCTTGTCTTCGATCACGGGGACTTCGTCGTTGTGCTTCTCGACGTCGGTCACCTGAATGACCAGCATTGCATGGTGAGCGGTCAGCGAGCGGCCGCTTTCCGAAAAAATGTGCGGGTGCGGCAGGCCCTGCGCGTCGCAGAACTCTTTGAGCATGCCCACGACAACACCGGCGTAATCGTCCATGTCGTAGTTGATGGAACTGGCATTGCGCGAGTGAGTACCGTCGTAATCGACACCCAGGCCGCCGCCCACGTCGATGTGGTCCACCGGCAGACCAAGGTTACGCAGCTCGCCGTAGTAACGGATCGCTTCCTTGAAACCGTGCTGATAGTCCGCAAGGTTGGCGATCTGCGAACCCATATGGAAGTGCAGCAACCGAATACCCTGATCCAGACCCGCTTTGCGGAAGCGATCAACGACGGACAGCAACTGCGCCGCCGACAGACCGAACTTGGATTTTTCACCACCGGTATCGGCCCATTTGCTGGACGCCAACGACGACAGACGAACACGCAAGCCCACCTGCGGCGCGACTTTGAGCTCGGCGGCCTCTTCGATCACCAGTTCAACTTCGGATTCTTTCTCGATCACGATGAACACGTTGTGACCCAGTTTCTGACCCATCAGCGCCAGACGAATGAACTCACGGTCCTTGTAACCGTTGCAGACGATAGTGCCGCCTTTCGGGGCCAATGCCAGCACTGCCATCAGCTCCGGCTTGGAACCGGCTTCCAGACCGATGGACACGTTCTGGGTAGCGATGATGTTTTCAACCACCGCCTCCTGCTGGTTCACCTTGATCGGGTACAACGCGGTGTACTGGCTCTGGTACTCCAGACGCGCAATATTGGCGTCGAAGGCACCGGTCAACTGACGCACACGGTCTTGCAGAATATCGGGGAAACGCACCAGCAATGGCAGGCTCAGCCCACTTTTGCGCAGGTCGTCGACCTGCTCGTAAAGATCGATAGGCGAACTGCCCGGCCCATTCGGACGAACCTCTACACGGCCCGCTTCATTGATCGCGAAATAACCAGCGCCCCAATGGCGGATACCGTAGACACTGCGGCTATCCGCAACGGTCCATTGGCTGCCATCGTCTTTACGTGTGCGTCGTACGGACATCGAAGTCCCCTATAAAAAAGTCTGGTAGCGCCAGCCATAGACAGGCTGGGCGCAGTGTAAAGAGTGCAAGTGACGGTTTGGTGCCAGGCACTGATGGAAAGTAGACCCGCGATGCAAGCCAGAGTTTGCCTGCGGTCCGCAGAGCCATCAGCCGCCGGATTTCTTCGCCTTGAAGCCCTGCTTGATCAGCTCGGCCAGCAGCAGTTCGACGTGATCGCCCTGAATCTCGATCACCCCGTCCTTGAGCGCTCCGCCGGTGCCACATCGTTGTTTGAGGGTTTTGGCCAGATCCTTGAGGCCGTCTTCAGGTAATGGCACGCCGGTAATAGTCGTTACCGTTTTACCGCCACGGCCTTTGCTTTCGCGGCGCACACGGGCAATGCCATCCCCTTCGGGAATAAGCGTCTGTTTGCAGATGCAGGCATCAATGGGCTGACGACAGTCGGGACAATGCCGTCCCGCGTCGGTGGAAAATACCAGGCCACCCAGGGCGGCGAAGGATGAGGCTTTTTTAGCCACCGCAAATCCTCTTGTTGAGGACTGAAGATTGGTCGACATCCATAAAGGGTCGGCCGCGAAGCCCCACTCAGGCAGGGGCAGCGCAGCTGGACGGAAAACCCCGGCCAGCTTGAAAAGGTCGCGCAGTGTAACGGCAAAAAGCCCGGTTGCTAAGGGCCAATGTGCGCCAATTTACTCAACATTTGCGACGTAGGGGATGACTCGTCATCTAACTGATCACTGCGTCATGTGGGAGCGGTGCTTGCCCGCGATAAGGGCACCGCGATCCAAAGTGAATCGCGTCCAGCCTTATCGCGGGCAAGCACCGCTCCCACAGGATTAACGCGTCGCTCCCAGATAGCGCTTCAACGCCGCCACCGAATCCGGGCAATAAGGCTTTTGTTCGGCTTCGCGCAGGGCCTCATTCACAGGAATGAAACGCGCCTCCAGCACCTCTTCGGGCTGCAACGTCAAAGGCCCGTCCCAGATCGCCGAAAACACCGCGCACCAGAGCCGGTTGCCCGGTTGGTCGAAGAAAAAGTGCTCATGCTCGGTCAGCGGTACGCCGCTGACGCCCAACTCCTCAGCCAGCTCCCGTGCAGCGGACTCGGTGTAGCTCTCGTCGGCCTGCACCATGCCGCCCGCTGCTACATCCCAATAACCGGGATAAATGGCTTTGCTCAGCGTACGGCGATGCACGCAAAGCTCGCCTGCGGAATTGAACAGCAGAATATAAGTGCCACGCCCGATCAGCCCTGCCTCACGCAATTGCGAGCGGACCATGCCCCCAAGTGGCTGATCCAGCTCATCAACCCAGGCGATCAGTTCGGCGTCCGAGGCGGCGCGGTGCGCAGCCTCGGTAGCTGAGAACGACATCGATCAGCCCTGGGACAGCAGTTGACGAAGGTCGATCACAGCGGCGTTGGCGCGGGAAATATAGTTGGCCATGACCAACGAGTGGTTAGACAACACGCCGAACGCACTGCCGTTGAGCACCATCGGGCTCCACAGCGGTTCTTGCGACGCTTCCAGCTCACGAATGATCTGACGCACGCTGACGGTGGCGTTCTTTTTGGCCAGTACGTCGGCAAAATCAACTTCGATGGCGCGCAGCAAGTGCGAAAGCGCCCAGGCCTGACCGCGTGCTTCATAGAACACGTCGTCGATTTTCAGCCATGGCGTTTCAACGATTTCCTCATCCACCTGTGGCACCTCGCCCGGTTTCACAGCAACCAGCGCCTCGGTTTTCAAGGTGCTGTTGAGTTTCACACGGCCAACACTGGCCGAAAGACGCTGCGACAGCGAACCCAGACGGGTGTTGACGTCGCCCAGCCAGTTACTGAGATTGTCAGCGCGCGCATAAAACAGCGCAGTTTTTGAATTAGGGTCGGACAGACGCTCTTCGTAACGATTCAGTGCCGCAATACCGTCGCGGTACTGAGACTCACTGGAAGGCAGAATCCAACTGTTGTTGCTGAAGTTGAACAGCGGCTCAGCGCGGGCCAGATCACCATCTTCAGCCGATTGGGACTGGGAACGGGAAAAATCCTTACGCATGGCACGGCTCAAATCCCGCACCTGGAACATCACGCCGTATTCCCAGCTGGGAATATTGTCCAGCCACAGGCCAGGCGGGAAGCGGTCGTTGGACAAATAGCCGCCACGTTTTTCAAGCAGTGTGCTTACAACGGTTTTAAGGGTTTCAACAGTGGTGTAACCAATCACCATCTGCTTGCCTTCACGCTCGGCCGCAGCCTGAGCGTTTTGCTGGACGGGAAACAACGCCGGTTCACTGCTCCAGTACCAGCCGATCAGCAAGGTGACCACCAGGTAAATCGCAACCACGGCACCCAGCGCACGGCTGTAAAACAGCCCACTCAGGTACCCGCGGCGCTTGACCGAAGACGGTTCATCGACGCGCTCTTTCGCGCTGCCTGCGCGGTTCTTCCAATCCAGCATGGCTATGTCCTTTCAATCACAGGGTTCAGTGCTCTGACCGCAACCTTACAGCAAGGTGCCTTTTGCAGGTATGTCAGGGTGGGAGGTTTTGTTAAGGATAGTCACCCAGCAAATGCAAAATCTGTAGGAGCTGCCGAAGGCTGCGAACGCAATCCTCCTGAAACACCGCCATCGCAGCCTTCGGCAGCTCCTACAGGGGTTGGTGTTGTTGCCTATGAAACAACCACAACAAAAGCAGAAACGTCCTACAGCATTGGCCATTGACCCAAAACGGCTGCTCTTTGATCATTCCGCCCCTGAGCCTAAGAACTCTCAAACCCGTTTATTCCCGCCACGACAGCGGTCTTTCTGCGCCTGCGCTAAGGTCACTTAGCGCAGCCGTTTATGCATCTGCACGTCTGTCATGTCGGGAGTCGGCTAATAAAAGACCCTGCGGGGGAATATGCTGGCACCAGGTTTGGGTGTTCTTAGCTCCCGACGCCTTCAGCTAATAACAAGGACAGACAGCATGGACACGCCTTTCGAACCCCTACGCTTCACCCATCAGAAACGCCATCTGCACGCCCTGATCATGGAGCAACAAGCCTGGTTCTGTGCCCGCGACCTGGGCCGCTTGATGGGTCTGTTCCTTGAAAACCGTCTGGTCCGCAAACTCGACCCCGACCAGCGCTGCACCCTGAACCTGAACTACTACGACGAAGCCCAGGAAATGCTCATGGTCAGCGAGTCTGCGGCGTATGCCTTACTGGTCCACCACCATCACCCGGGCAATAGCCAGTTGCGCCAGTGGATCACCCACGAAGTCATGCCCACGCTATTCGCTGCTCGACTTCATTCACTGCACAACAGCCCGACGCCCGCACGACTGGAATGGCAAGGCGGCGAGCTAAGCGTTATTCATTGGCAAAATGAGCCGTGGATCAGGCTGCGGGATATGCCAAGTCTGTTGCCGGGGCGAGAAGCATTACCTTCAAAAACCGAGAAATGGAGCGCCACAACCGGGCGATGAGGGGCAAAAACCGTCCAGTCATCTAAATGTTGCCAACTATTTGACTTGGGGTACGTGCTAGGCGGAAAGTAGGTGGTAGCATAGCGCCAGCAGTGATCCATCAGAGAACACACACGTAGCCCGATATGACCGAGCCAGCAGATCCAAATCGCGATCGTCTCAAACATCACTTCGCTCAGCGCGTCATTCATCAGGCACGTCAGATTCTTGAGGCCTGGCAGCGACTGCAGCAGGGCGAGTGGACTGCGACGGATATGGCGGAATTTCAGGATGCCAATCAGCGTCTGCTACGTTTTGCCGAGCGTTTTGAGCAAATCGAGCATATCGAGCTGGCCCAAGCCATCAATGCGTCGCTGGAAGCGGTCGAAGCGAATCGTGGACGGTTAACCAGCAACCTGATTACTGAACTCAACAGTTTGATGCAGCGGCTGTCCCGCACAGGTCTGCGTCATGGCGATCGTTTCGAGCAAACCTCGCTACCGCCGTTGCGCAAGCCTATCTATATCGCGCTGCAGGATTTCGAACGCGCCGAGCGCTTGAGCAAGCAGCTGGACTTTTTTGGCCTGTACGCTCAGGCGCTGGACGGTCTGAGTGATTTCCAGACAGCCATGGCTCATCGTCATCCCTCTGCCATCGTGATCGATGTGGATTTCTGCGGCCCGGGCGAAGGCCTGAAACTGGCGGCGGGTGTCCAGCAGGGACTTGAGCAAAAACTGCCGCTGATTTTTTTCAGCCATCACGAAACGGATACCCCGACACGTCTGGCCGCTGTGCGCGCCGGTGGCGAGGAGTTTCTGACCGGTACGCTGGAGGCTTCGAGCCTGTTGGAGAAAATAGAAATCCTCACCTGTGTGGCGCAATACGAGCCTTACAAGGTGCTGATCATCGATGACTCCCGCGCCCAGGCCTTGCATACCGAGAGACTGCTCAACAGTGCCGGGATCGTGACCCGTACGTTGCTTGACCCGATCCAGGCCATGGCCGAGCTGGCAGACTTCCAGCCGGACCTGATCATCCTCGACATGTATATGCCGGGCTGCACCGGTACCGAACTGGCCAAGGTGATCCGTCACAACGACCGTTATGTCAGTGTGCCGATCATTTATCTGTCTGCTGAAGATGATCTGGACAAGCAGCTGGACGCCATGAGCGAAGGCGGCGATGACTTCCTGACCAAGCCGATCAAGCCGCGCCACCTGATTACCACCGTGCGCAACCGTGCTGCGCGGGCACGCAACCTCAAGGCGCGCATGGTTCGGGACAGCCTGACCGGCCTTTATAACCACACTCATATCCTGCAACTGCTGGAAGACTGCTGCTTCCGTGCCCGCCGGGAAAATCAGCGGCTGTGTTTCGCGATGCTGGATATTGATCACTTCAAAAAGGTCAACGACAGCCACGGCCATCCCATGGGCGACCGGGTAATCAAGAGCCTGGCGTTGTTCCTCAAACAGCGGCTGCGCAAGACGGACTACATTGGCCGTTATGGCGGAGAAGAATTCGCCATCGTGATGCCTGACACGGATATCCAGAGCGCTCATTTCACGCTGGATGAAATCCGCCGGCGCTTTGCTGAAATCCATTACCCCGCGCAACCCGCCGATCTGTTCTGCACATTCAGCGCTGGTGTTGTGGAAATGGGTGACAAGGACGACAGCCTGCTGCTGGCCTCCCGCGCCGACGAAGCGCTGTACCGGGCAAAACATGCCGGGCGTAATCATGTGTTTCTGGAATATGACGCGAAGCAGAGCTCGATGCTGCTGAGTGTGGCTGACAAGGCCTGAGTTCGTCAGCACGCAAACGCTCCCATCAAAATAAAGTTATAACTACCTGAATAGATGAGATTTTTATGTGGGAGCGGTGCTTGCCCGCGATAAGGCTGGGCGCGATCTAAAGTGAACCGCGTCCAGCCTTATCGCGGGCAAGCACCGCTCCCACATGGCTCTTTATTGCCACACGACAACGCGGTGTCTGATGGCCTACGCCCTTGGTAACCCCTTCTTACAAACCCCATTCCTGCACACCTTGAAACACTCCGCTATCATGCGCGGACTTTTGCGACTCGAGACTGCCATGCGCCGTTTGCTCTGCCTGTTGCTGTTGATCCTTGCCCTCCCCGCTACTGGCGCAGGCCTGCTGGACAGCCGCCCGAATGCCACGCTGGGTGGCGCGGCGCTGGATAACAGCAAAGACTTCCTGCCTGTCCGTCAGGCATTTCAGCTGAATCTGATCGACACCACTGCCGAGTCGATCAAGCTGCGTTTCGTCGCCACCGACGGCTATTACCTTTATCGCCATCGTTTTCAGTTCCGTACCGAACCCGCTGACATCGGTCTGGGCGCTGCGCAGTTACCGGATGGCGAGAAGAAGCACGACGAATATTTCGGCGACGTTGAGGTTTACCACGGCATCCTCGACATCGACCTGCCACGCAAACCGGGCGATAACCGGCCGTTCACGCTGGTGGTGACCTATCAAGGCTGCGCCGACAAAGGCTTGTGTTACCCGCCTGAAACCGAGCGACTGAGTATCGGTGACCCCGCCGTCGCCGCTGACAGCACCGTAACGGCCCCGTCATCCACCACAGCCCGGAGCTGGAAAGAACTGGCCTTGTTCTTCCTCGCAGGTATCGGCCTGACCTTTACCCCGTGCGTATTGCCCATGCTGCCGATTCTATCCGGCGTGGTATTGCGTGGTCAGGTGGGTGGGCTGCGCGGCTTGAGCCTGTCGCTGGCTTACGTGTTGCCGATGGCAATCAGTTTTGCGGTCCTTGGCGCATTGATGGGCATGTTCGGCGCGGGCCTTAATTTACAGGCGCGGCTGCAATCGGCCTGGGTGCTGGTGCCGTTTTCGCTGTTCTTCGTGATTTTTGCGGTGGCAATGTTCGGCGCTTTCGAACTGCGTCTGCCGCAAGCCCTCAGTAATCGACTGGATCGTATCGCAGGCAAGACCGAAGGCGGCTCGTTGTGGGGCGCGGCGGTGCTGGGTGTGGTTTCCAGCCTGCTGGTTTCGCCTTGTGTGTCCGCACCGCTGGCCGGTGCGCTGCTTTATATAAGCGCCAGCGGCGACGCGCTGGGTGGTGCGTTGAAGCTGTTCGCGCTGGGCCTGGGCATGGGCGCTCCGCTGCTGCTGGTAGCAACAGGCGGCGCGACATGGCTACCGAAAAGCGGCCCATGGTTGGTGACGGTCAAGAACGCCATCGGCGTGCTGTTGCTGGGTCTGGCTATTGCCTTGCTCAGTCGCATACTGCCAGGCCAGATCACCTTGTTGCTGACCGGCCTGCTGGCGGCTGGCGTAGCGGTGTTTTTGGGTACGCTGGAGTTTGGTCCGAAAAACACTCGCCAACGGCTGGCGCAACTGCTGGGGCTTTTTTTACTGGTCTATGCGCTGACCTGCTGGTTCGGCGCGTGGAGCGGTCAAAGCGATCCGACCCGCCCACTTGGCCGACCACAAGCTGCACTGAGCAACAATGGCACAGCGACCGCTAATACGTCCGACTGGCAGACAATCACCAGCGCAGCGGAACTGGACCGGGTGCTGAGCGAAGCAAAAAATGCAGGTCAGCCGTTAATGCTCGATTGGTACGCGGACTGGTGTATCAGTTGCAAGGTCATCGAGCATGAAGTCTTGCCGGATCCCGATGTGATCACCCAGCTCGAAGGCTATCGCCTGATTCGTTTTGACATGACTGACAGCAATGCCGAGCAACGCGCCTTGCTGGATCGATACAAGCTGTTTGGTCCGCCTGCCCTGCTGATCTTCGGCAAAAATGGTGAGGAGCGCAGCGATGTTCGCGTCGTCGGCGAAATCGACGCAAAAGGCCTTGTAGAGCGCCTGATTAGAGCAAATGACCAAATTTAATCGTTGAGTCACAAACTTTTCGCGAACTTCGGTAATCGTGCGAGCTATTGCAGTTAACTGGACAGTACATGGATGTTTGCGGCATAGTCGCCGGGCTTTGATGCTCGTAACCATAACAAGGATCATCCGATGGCGACTCTTCTGGTACTGCATGGCCCCAACCTTAACCTGCTTGGAACCCGCGAGCCGGGGATCTACGGCGCAGTCACTCTGCCCCAGATCAATCAGGACCTGGAAAAAAGGGCGCGTGAAGCCGGCCATCATCTGATGTATCTGCAAAGCAATGCCGAGTACGAATTGATTGATCGTATCCATGCCGCGCGTGATGAAGGTGTGGATTTCATTGTGATCAATCCAGCCGCATTTACGCACACGAGTGTTGCAATACGTGACGCGTTGCTGGGAGTGAGCATCCCATTCATCGAAGTGCACCTCTCGAACGTGCACAAGCGTGAAGCCTTCCGTCATCACTCCTACTTTTCAGATGTTGCGGTAGGTGTGATTTGCGGCCTTGGCGCCAGCGGATACCGAATGGCCCTTGAAGCCGCCCTGGAACAATTGGCCGTCAGTTCGAAGCCATGACCGCACAGCCACAGGCTGCGCTGCATGACCCGAACCACTAACAACTTTTACCCCTGACCGACCCTTGGGAGTTGATGATTAATGGATATCCGTAAAGTCAAGAAACTGATCGAACTGCTGGAAGAGTCTGGCATCGACGAACTGGAGATTCGTGAAGGCGAAGAATCCGTACGGATCAGCCGTCACAGCAAGACTCCAGCACAACCGTACTACGCGCCTGCTCCGGTAGCCGCGCCAGTTGCAGCGCCTGCTGCTGCCCCGGTTGCTGCCGCTGCTGAAGCACCTTCGGCACCGAAACTGAACGGCACCGTTGTCAAATCGCCAATGGTAGGTACGTTCTACCGCACTCCAGCACCTGGCTCGCCAGCGTTCGTTGAAGTCGGCAAGACGGTCAAGAAAGGCGACACCATCTGCATCGTTGAAGCGATGAAAATGATGAACCACATCGAAGCTGAAGTCAGCGGTGTGATCGAGTCGATCCTGGTAGAAAACGGTCAGCCGGTTGAGTATGACCAGCCGCTGTTCACCATCGTTTGAACCGGGGAGAGCCTGCGATGTTGGAAAAAGTCCTGATCGCCAACCGCGGCGAAATCGCCTTGCGCATCTTGCGTGCCTGTAAAGAACTGGGCATCAAGACCGTCGCGGTCCATTCCACGGCAGACCGTGAGCTGATGCACCTGGGTCTGGCGGACGAAACTGTCTGCATCGGTCCGGCGCCAGCCAACCTGTCGTACCTGAACATCCCGGCCATCATTTCCGCTGCGGAACTGACTGGCGCTACAGCGATTCACCCGGGCTACGGCTTCCTCGCGGAAAACGCCGACTTTGCCGAACAGGTGGAGAAATCCGGTTTCGCCTTCATCGGCCCGAAAGCTGAAACCATCCGCCTGATGGGCGACAAGGTTTCTGCCAAGGACGCCATGAAGCGTGCCAACGTACCGACTGTTCCGGGTTCCGACGGCCCGTTGCCGGAAGACGAAGAAACCGCGCTGCGTATCGGCCGCGAAGTGGGCTACCCGGTGATCATCAAAGCCGCTGGCGGCGGTGGTGGTCGCGGCATGCGCGTTGTACACAAGGAAGAAGACCTGATCGAAGCGGCCAAGCAGACCCGCGCTGAAGCGGCTGCCTGGTTCAGCAACCCGATGGTCTACCTGGAAAAATACCTGACCAACCCGCGTCACGTGGAAGTCCAGGTCATTTCCGACGGTCAGGGCCACGCGATCCACCTGGGTGACCGCGACTGCTCGCTGCAGCGTCGTCACCAGAAGGTTCTGGAAGAAGCGCCAGCACCGTTCATCGATGAACAAGCCCGTAAAGACGTGTTCGCAGCCTGCGTAAAAGCGTGCATCGACATCGGCTATCGTGGCGCCGGTACGTTCGAGTTCCTGTACGAGAACGGCCGTTTCTACTTCATCGAGATGAACACTCGCGTTCAGGTAGAGCACCCGGTTTCGGAAATGGTCACCGGTATCGACATCGTCAAGGAGATGCTGAGCATCGCCGCTGGCAACAAACTGTCGTTTACCCAGGATGACGTTGTCATTCACGGGCACTCGCTGGAATGCCGGATCAACGCTGAAGATCCGAAGACCTTCATCCCGAGCCCAGGCATGGTCAAGCACTTCCACGCGCCAGGCGGTAACGGCGTGCGGGTCGACTCGCACCTGTACAGCGGCTACAAGGTTCCTTCGAACTACGACTCGTTGATCGGCAAGCTGATCACCTGGGGCGCGACCCGCGACGAAGCCATGGCTCGTATGCGCAACGCTCTGGACGAAATCGTGGTCGACGGCATCAAGACCAACATCCCGCTGCACCGTGATCTGACCCGTGATGAAGGCTTCTGCGAAGGCGGCGTCAACATTCACTACCTGGAACACAAGCTGGCTGAACAGAAATAACGTTCATCAGCAAATGTTCTAAGCCTGAAGGCCCCGACTTGTCGGGGCCTTCTCGTTTGTGGGCGTGCAACTGTCATTTCTGACAGTTGTTCCAGTTGCCGCGATGGGGCAATCCTGAATCTGCGCATGACGCGCTTATCCATGGAGACCTTATCATGAGCAACCAAAGCAAGGACCCGATTGAAGCTTCGGAGAATGGACTGAAAGCAGTCGGCGATTTTCAGTGGAGCCACGTGCACGGTCAGATCGTTGCTGATTCCATTAACGCTGAGTGGCAAGACGGCGCCTGGCTGATCTACGCCAGCAAAGGCAATCCACAACGCCGCGACTACCAACAATTTCATCTGCGCATACCTGCTGCAACGGCCGAAACTCCCATCCAGCACCAATTCATTTCCCAGCCCGGAACACCCGAACCGGGATTTGTGTACACCTACATCTGGAACAAGCCGTCAGGGCCTGATGACTTTGATGCGATCCGTGTCGGCATGGAAGGCTATGTTCATGTCGATTTTGCGCCTGAGGGTCAGCGATTTTCAGGACAATTAATGTACATAACTCCACCTCAAACCAACCTGAACCTTGAAGGAGACGGCACTTACGATTTCAAGGTGCAATAAGCGCCGGGCTAATTGGCGGGTTCCCTGATACGGGATGTTTGCCAGCGAGCATTTACGACGAACCTGAAGTAAACTTCGCGGCTTTCCTGCTATTTCCATAGGTAACCCGCCATGCCCTGGCTGCAAGTCCGTCTCGCCATCAGTCCAGAACAAGCCGAAACCTACGAAGACGCCCTTCTCGAAGTCGGTGCCGTATCGGTCACGTTCATGGACGCTGAAGATCAGCCGATCTTCGAGCCGGAACTCAACACCACGCCGCTGTGGTCGCACACGCATCTGCTGGCATTGTTTGAAGCCGACACTGACGCCGAGCACGTCCTTGCGCACCTGCGCCTGCTGACCGATGCCGAGCTGCCGGAGCACATGAGCGAAGTGATCGAGGATCAGGACTGGGAGCGCAGCTGGATGGATAACTTCCAGCCGATGCGTTTCGGTCAACGCCTGTGGATCGTACCGAGCTGGCACGCTGCGCCGGAACCTGAAGCCGTCAACCTGCTGCTGGATCCGGGCCTGGCGTTCGGCACCGGCACACACCCGACCACCGCCCTGTGCCTGGAATGGCTCGACGGTCAGGACCTGAACGGCTGCGACCTGCTGGACTTCGGTTGCGGCTCGGGGATTCTGGCCATCGCTGCCCTGCTGCTGGGGGCCAAACAGGCGGTCGGCACCGATATTGACGTGCAGGCACTGGAAGCGTCACGAGACAACGCCGGTCGCAACAACATTGCGCCGGAGCGCTTCGAGCTGTATCTGCCTGAAGACATGCCACCCCAACACGCCGATGTTCTGGTCGCCAATATTCTTGCTGGCCCGCTGGTAGCCCTGGCTCCACAGTTGGCCACACTGATTAAAACCGGTGGTCGCCTGGCGCTTTCCGGCATTCTTGCCGAACAGGGCGAAGAAGTTGCTGCTGCCTATGCCGACACCTTCGAGCTGGATCCGATCGCCAACCGTGACGGTTGGGTTCGCATCACTGGCCGTCGCCGTTAATAGCCGCTTAACCGGATAGCCGCATGACCGACAGTTTTGTCACTCAGTGCCCGCACTGCCAGACCAGTTTCCGAGTCAGCCACGCACAATTGAGCGTGGCACGCGGCGTGGTGCGCTGCGGTGCCTGCCTGCAGGTTTTCAATGCTGCAAAGCAACTGTTGGAGCAGCGCAGCAATCAGCAGCCAGCTCCGCAACAGGCAGAATTGCCGGTAACGCCCGCTCCCTCTACTCCGGTAGTCGTTGAAACACTGCCGATTGTGCAAAGCGAGGTGGTTGCAACCCAGCCACCAGCAACCGAGCCCGTTCAGGCCTCGCAGTCATGGCGCGGCAACGCCATGGATCTGGACAACCTGGATCTGGACGAAGAACTCGCTCGCCTGGAACAGCGTGAAATCCAGTTACCCGAGACGTTCGGCCGGGAGTCGTCCCGTAACGATGACACGGCATTGTCTGCGCGTCGCGATGGCACACAGACCGATTCTGATGACTGGGTCGACAGCCTGCACAATGACGACGTCAGTCAGCTACCCGAATTGCACGCAGAAGTGATTCCGGAACCCGAAATCCTGCCGGAGGCGGAAGCCAATTCCCGTGATGGCAGGACCGAACCTTCGTTTTCGCCAGGTGACAGCCATCTGGATGACGACGAGCCCACGCTCTCCGCTCCGGCTCCGCGCAAGACGTCTAGCCATGAAAAGCCGCAACGCTTTTCGGCGCTGGATAACGACAGTGATGAAGAGCCGGACGAGCCGCTACCGGAACCTCGTTCACGCCGCGAACGCACAGAGCCTGGCGTGCGTGATCAGGCACTGCTGGACCTGACCGACGATCCGTTGCAACTGGACTGGCAGCCCCCCAAATCCCGCTGGGGCCGCAAGCTGATCTGGACGCTGCTCACCTTGATCGCCTTGGTCGGACTGGCCGGGCAATACGTGTGGTATCACTTCGACGAACTGGCACGCCAGGATCAGTACCGGCCGTGGTTTCAGATGATCTGCCCGCAGATCGACTGCAAGGTCCCGTCCAAGGTCGATATCAAACAGCTCAAGAGCAGCAATCTGGTCGTGCGCAGCCATCCCGAATTCAAAGGCGCGCTGGTCGTGGATGCAATCATCTACAACCGCGCGTCATTTTCTCAGCCATTTCCACTGCTGGAACTGCGTTTTGCCGATACCAGTGGTCAATTGATTGCCAGTCGTCGCTTCAAGCCTGCGGAATACCTGAGTGGCGAAATCGCCGGCAAGGAAGAAATGCCACCGCAGACGCCGATTCACATTGCGCTGGACATCCTCGATCCGGGCGCCAAAGCCGTGAACTACAGTCTGAGTTTTCGCTCTCCCGAGTAACCGACCGGCGACAACGAACGACGAAATGACCCGCCGCTGATCGGACGCAATTCAGCCCCGGAAGTGCCAGCAGCACGTAACGACAGCGCAGTACACGAAAAAACCGTGATCTGCCCGGCAACAACTGTTCAGATTTTATCCAATTCAGCCTTTATCCAGTCATCGAGAGCGGGTATCATGCCAACCCTTTTTCTTACTCTGGATTCGGTCTGAAAGGCGCGCAAGCACTTGTCAGGCCGGGCTCGAACGGACCGTGTAGATAACACATTACACACGGTTTGCCATGATTCGGCCCCACAACAGGCACACCTATGTCGGCGGTACGCATCGGTCCGTATACATTGCAGAACGGCTTGATTCTCGCTCCTATGGCGGGCGTCACTGACCAGCCTTTCCGTCAGCTTTGTCGCCAGCTTGGCGCAGGCCTGGTGGTGTCTGAGATGGTCACCAGTGACATGAGCCTGTGGAACAGTCGCAAATCGCGTCTGCGCATGATCCATGAAGGTGATCCCGAGCCGCGCTCGGTACAGATCGCTGGTGGTGATCCGCAGATGCTTGCCGATGCCGCGCGCGCCAATGTCGAACTGGGCGCGCAGATCATCGACATCAACATGGGGTGCCCGGCCAAGAAAGTCTGTAACAAGGCTGCTGGCTCAGCGCTATTGAAAGACGAACAACTGGTGAGCGAGATCCTGCAGGCCGTTGTCGCCGCAGTCGACGTGCCGGTCACCCTGAAGATTCGTACCGGTTGGGACCGGGACAACAAGAACGGCCTGACGGTGGCGAAAATCGCCGAACAGGCAGGCATTCAGGCCTTGGCCGTTCATGGACGGACCCGCGCCGATCTGTACACCGGTGAAGCCGAATACGACACGATTGCCGCAATCAAGCAGGCCATTTCGATTCCGGTGTTCGCCAATGGCGACATTGATTCACCCCAGAAAGCCCGGCATGTGCTGCAAGCCACCGGTGCCGACGGGCTGTTGATTGGACGGGCTGCTCAAGGGCGCCCGTGGATTTTTCGCGAAATAGAACACTACCTGCGCACTGGCGAAATATTGCCAGCGCTGCAGTTGGAGGAAGTGGAACGCATTCTGCTAGAGCATCTGGCAGCGCTTCACGTTTTCTACGGCGATGTGCTGGGCGTGCGAATAGCGCGCAAGCATGTTGGCTGGTATCTCGCAACCTTGCCGGGCGCCAGGGAGTTTCGCGCCCACTTCAATCGTTTGCAAGATACGGAAGCACAGTGCGCCAACGTTCGCGAGTTCTTCAGCGAACGCTACAAAAGCCCGAAAACAGGGCAAGAAGAAGAGGTGGCCGCATGACGATGATGACTGAGACTTTAGTGAGTGGAACGACACCCGTGAGCGACAACGTCAATTTGAAACAGCACCTCAACACGCCGAGCGAAGAGGGCCAGACCCTGCGCGGCAACGTTGAGAAGGCGCTGCACAATTATTTCGCCCACCTTGAAGGTGCTTCCGTCACTGACGTCTACAACCTGGTGTTGTCAGAAGTCGAGGCGCCACTGCTCGAATGTGTGATGAACTACGTCAAGGGTAACCAGACGAAAGCGTCCGAGCTGCTGGGCCTGAATCGCGGCACCTTGCGCAAGAAACTCAAGCAGTACGACCTGCTTTAAGCATTCCATACAAAAAAGGCGACCCTTATCGAGGTCGCCTTTTTTGCTGAATCCATTTGCTTTTGCCTTGATGGAAATTGAAATGACCGACCAGACTACCCGCCTGCCGATTCGCCGCGCCTTGATCAGTGTTTCCGACAAGACCGGCATCCTTGAATTTGCCCGTGAACTGGAAGCCCTTGGCGTTGAGATCCTGTCCACCGGCGGCACCTTCAAGCTGTTGCAGGACAATGGCGTCGCAGCGGTAGAAGTCGCTGATTACACCGGCTTCGCAGAAATGATGGACGGCCGGGTCAAGACTCTGCATCCAAAAATTCACGGCGGCATCCTGGGCCGTCGCGGCATCGACGATGCCATCATGAGCGAACACGGGATCAACCCGATCGATCTGGTTGCGGTGAACCTCTACCCGTTCCAGGCCACGGTTGCCAAGCCGGGTTGCGACCTGCCGACTGCCATCGAGAACATCGACATCGGCGGCCCGACCATGGTCCGTTCTGCAGCAAAAAACCATAAAGACGTTGCTATCGTGGTCAACGCAAGCGATTACGGTCAGGTATTGGCAAGCCTCAAGGCTGGCGGTCTGACCTACGCACAGCGTTTCGACCTGATGCTCAAGGCTTTCGAGCACACTGCTGCTTACGACGGCATGATCGCCAACTATCTGGGCAGCATCGACCAGAGCGCCGAAACCCTGAGCACCGAAGGCCGCAGCGAATTCCCGCGCACCTTCAACAGCCAGTTCGTCAAGGCTCAGGAAATGCGCTACGGCGAGAACCCGCACCAGAGCGCGGCGTTCTACGTTGAAGCCAACCCGGCTGAAATCGGTATCGCCACTGCCACACAGCTGCAGGGCAAAGAGCTGTCGTTCAACAATGTGGCCGACACTGACGCTGCGCTGGAATGCGTGAAAAGCTTCGTCAAACCAGCCTGCGTTATCGTCAAACACGCCAACCCGTGTGGCGTTGCTGTCGCACTGGACAACGAAGGCGGCATCCGTCAGGCCTACGAACTGGCCTACGCGACCGATACCGAATCCGCATTTGGCGGCATCATCGCTTTCAACCGTGAGCTGGACGCCGAAACGGCCAAGGCCATCGTCGAGCGTCAGTTCGTTGAAGTGATCATCGCCCCGAGCGTCAGCGCCGAAGCACAGGCCATTGTTGCCAGCAAAGCCAACGTGCGTCTGCTGAGCACCGGCCAATGGGCGGCTGAACGTGGTGCTGCCTGGGACTACAAGCGCGTCAATGGCGGCTTGCTGGTTCAGAGCCGTGATATCGGCATGATCACCGCTGATGACCTGAAAGTAGTCACCAAACGCGCACCAAGCGAGAAAGAAATCCACGACCTGATCTTCGCCTGGAAAGTGGCCAAGTACGTCAAGTCCAACGCCATCGTCTATGCCAAGAACCGCCAGACCATCGGTGTCGGCGCGGGCCAGATGAGCCGCGTAAACTCGGCCCGTATCGCGGCAATCAAAGCTGAACACGCCGGTTTGCAGGTCGCGGGTGCGGTCATGGCTTCCGACGCATTCTTCCCGTTCCGTGACGGCATCGACAACGCTGCCAAAGTGGGCATCACTGCGGTGATCCAGCCAGGCGGCTCGATGCGTGACAACGAAGTGATTGCGGCGGCTGATGAAGCCGGTATCGCCATGGTGTTCACCGGAATGCGGCATTTCAGACACTAAAGTGTCAGCGGCAAGTTTCTAGCTGCAAGCGGCAAGCAAAAGCAGATTTTCGATGCTCTTACCCGCCCTTGCAGCCTTACTAATTCAAAGCCATGAGCCATGTTAAAAGCCGCACAATCTGCTTTTACTTGCCGCTTTTAGCTTGCAGCTTCTCCGAAGGAGTCTTTCTTTGAACGTATTGATCATTGGCAGTGGTGGCCGCGAACACGCTCTGGCGTGGAAAGTCGCTCAGGACCCACGCGTCGTGAAGGTTTTCGTTGCACCGGGCAATGCCGGGACCGCTATCGAAGCGAAGTGCGAGAACGTCGCTATCGACGTGCTGGCCCTTGAGCAACTGGCGGACTTCGCTGAAAAAAACGTCTCCCTGACCATCGTCGGCCCGGAAGTGCCACTGGTTGCCGGCGTTGTCGATCTGTTCCGCAGCCGCAATCTGGACTGCTTCGGCCCTACTGCTGGCGCTGCCCAGCTGGAAGGCTCGAAAGCGTTCACCAAGGATTTCCTGGCGCGTCACAAGATCCCGACCGCCGATTATCAGAACTTCACTGAAATCGAGCCAGCGCTGGCCTACCTGCGCGAAAAAGGTGCTCCGATTGTCATCAAGGCCGATGGCCTGGCGGCAGGCAAGGGCGTAATCGTCGCCATGACCCTGGCCGAAGCCGAAGATGCCGTGCGCGACATGCTGGCCGGTAACGCCTTCGGTGAAGCCGGTTCGCGGGTTGTCATCGAAGAGTTCCTTGATGGCGAAGAAGCCAGCTTCATCGTGATGGTCGACGGCAAGAACGTTCTGCCGATGGCCACCAGCCAGGACCACAAACGCGTCGGCGACGGTGACAGTGGCCCGAACACGGGCGGCATGGGTGCTTACTCCCCTGCCCCGGTCGTCACTGCCGACGTTCACCAGCGCGTGATGGATCTGGTCATCTGGCCGACCGTGCGCGGCATGGCCGACGAAGGTAATGTCTACACCGGCTTCCTCTACGCCGGGCTGATGATCGACAAGGCGGGTAACCCGAAGGTTATCGAGTTCAACTGCCGCTTCGGTGACCCGGAAACCCAACCGGTGATGCTGCGTCTGCAATCCAGTCTGGTCTTGCTGGTGGAAGCGGCTCTGGCTCAGGCGCTGGATAAAGTGGAAGCTCAGTGGGATCCACGCCCGAGCCTGGGCATCGTCCTCGCCGCTGGCGGCTACCCTGGCGATTACGCCAAGGGCGCTGCCATCAAAGGCCTGAATGACGCCGCACAACTGCCGGGTAAAGTGTTCCACGCAGGCACCGCGCTGCAAAATGATCAGGTAGTGACCAGCGGTGGCCGCGTGCTTTGTGCGACTGCATTAGGCGAAACAGTGGGCGATGCTCA
The DNA here is from genome assembly GCF_900187575.1 of Pseudomonas sp. Irchel 3A5. Lineage (NCBI taxonomy): Bacteria > Pseudomonadati > Pseudomonadota > Gammaproteobacteria > Pseudomonadales > Pseudomonadaceae > Pseudomonas > Pseudomonas sp. Irchel 3A5. The sequence continues at coordinate 46,487 of NZ_FYDU01000021.1, forward strand.
AAAACACGCCTATGCTCTGGCCGCAAAGGTTGATTGGGAAGGTTGCTTCTATCGCAGTGACATCGGCTATCGCGCCATTGCCCGCGAGCGTGGTGAAGACCTGTAACCAGGCCTGCGCCGGGCTTTGGCAGGCCGGGACGAGCGCAACAGCGTTCTCCCGTCCTGTCAGGTCCGACAGGCTATTTCAGGACTGCACGCAAAGATTAAAGATAGAGTTTAGAGTTATCGGGCATTCATCTTACGAAGGGATTTCACCGTGCGCTGGCTCAGGATTGCCAAAGGTTTAACTGTAGGGCTGTTGACCCTGCTCTTCGTGCTGTCGGCGCAAGCCCAGCCAAGTGCGGGCTGGTCAACATTGCTCGACACGCAGGCAAACCTGCAATTGAGCGACGTCCGTTCGGCCCGCTATCAGAACCAGCTCAGCCCGACTGACCTCGATCAGGTCACCGCCGCGGATCGAAATAGCGCGCTGTGGCTGCACTATCAGTTGCAACCCAGCGATCATGAACAGCTTCTACGCATCTTCGCGCCCGATCTTGCCAGCCTGGACCTCTATGTCCTTGAGGGCGACCAACTGCTCAACCATTCGCGAACCGGCAATAACATCGCGCCCCAGAACGATGCCTTGCGGTCCAGCGACTTCATGCTGCCAATCCCGCAAAGTAACGCCCCTGTGGATATCTATCTGCGGCTGGTCTCAACTCAGCAACTTCGGCCCAATATCAGCCTGCAACCGGCAATCTACAGCGCCGCCGACGAGCGCGAGCCGTTTCTGTTCGGACTTTTGTTCGGTTCGCTGGGCATGCTGATCCTGCAGAACCTGACGCGTTACGCGCACACCCGCTCACGCAGCAACCTGTGGCTCGCGAGCTGTGAAGGATTGTTGGCGCTCAGCGCGGCCCTGCTGCTCAACCTGCTGACCCCATGGCTCAAGACCTGGCACATCGCACAGACACCGGCGGCGCATCTGACGCTATTGTTCGCAGCGCTGGCAGGCTTGATGTACGCCCACTCCTTCTTCGTCCATCGCAATGTCGTCGCACTCAATCGCCTTTTGATGGGCAGTCTGGTGGTCATCGCCCTCGGCTGCCTGTTGATACTGTTCGTCGACACGCTGCCACTCAACGTTGTCACGTTCGGGCTGGTGACACTCGCAACCGTGAGCATTCTGTTCGTCTCTGCTTACCACTGGCAAAAAGGCTACTGGCCAGCTCGCCTGTTCGTGCTGTCGATGGTGACCTTCAACATCGGATGTCTGGTCATTCTGCCTGCGCTGCTGTGGCTGACCTGGATTTCCCCGCAATGGCTGATCCTCACACTGCTGGCGGTGTTCTGCTTCAGCGGTCTGTTGATGAGCGTGGCCATCAGCGAGCGTCACCGCAGCTTTACCGAAGACAACTTCAGCATCAGCCGTGACAAGGCCGCCAGTACCGCAGAAATCAACGCTAAAGCAGAGTTTCTGGCCAAGATCAGCCATGAAATCCGTACACCTATGAACGGCGTACTGGGCATGACTGAACTGCTGCTGGGCACTCCGCTGTCGGTCAAGCAGCGCGACTACGTGCAGACGATTCACAGCGCAGGCAACGAACTGCTCAGCCTGATCAACGAAATTCTCGATATCACCAAACTCGAATCGGGCCAGATCGAGCTGGATGATGTGCAATTCGACCTCAGCGCACTGATCGAAGACTGCCTGAATATCTTCCGCGCCAAGGCCGAGCAACAAGAGGTGGAGCTGATCAGCCTGATTCAGCCGCAAGTGCCTCGCGTCATCAGTGGTGATCCGACACGCTTGCGCCAGACGGTGTTGAGCCTTCTGGAAAACGCCCTTAAGAAAACCGACGAAGGCGAAATTCTGGTGGTGGTCGCGCTCGACTCACGAGCAGGCAAACCTCGACTGCGCATTGCCGTTCAAGACAGCGGTGAAGCGCTCTCCAGCGATGAGCGCGAAGCGCTGCTTCATGCAGAATTGCACAGCAAGAACTTCCTGGCGTCGAGCAAGCTGGGCGGGCATCTGGGCCTGGTCATTGCTCGCCAGTTGATCGTTTTGATGGGCGGCGAATTTGGTATCCAGTCCGGCGGCTCTCACGGCAGCACGCTGTGGCTGAGCCTGCCCCTGGATGCTGATCGTCTGGAACAACCGCCACTGGATCTCGACAGCCCGCTCAGGGGCGCCCGCGTCCTGGTGGTCGATGACAACGAAACCTGCCGCAAAGTACTGGTCCAGCAATGCAGCTCCTGGGGCCTGAACGTCAGCGCCGTGCCGTCCGGCAAAGAAGCGCTGGCGCTGCTGCGGACCAAGGCACATTTGCGTGATTACTTTGATGTGGTGCTGCTGGACCAGAACATGCCTGGCATGACTGGCATGCAACTGGCAGCCAAGATCAAGGAAGATCCGAGCCTGAACCACGACATTCTGCTGATCATGCTGACCGGCATCAGTAACGCGCCGAGCAAGGTCATCGCCCGCAACGCGGGCATCAAACGGATTCTGGCCAAACCCGTTGCGGGCTACACACTCAAGACCACGCTGGCGGACGAACTCACCCAATTGAACAAGGGTGCAACACCGCATCAGGTGACACCGATCCACAACATACCGGTCAAGGTGCCAAGTGACTTCCGTATTCTGGTCGCGGAAGACAACAACATTTCCACCAAAGTGATTCGCGGCATGTTGGGCAAACTCAACCTGAATCCAGACACCGCCAGCAACGGCGAAGAGGCATTACGCGCGATGAAAGCCCAGCGCTATGACCTGGTGCTGATGGACTGTGAGATGCCGATTCTGGATGGCTTCTCTGCCACCGAACAGCTCCGCGCCTGGGAAGTTGGCAATCAACGGGTAAGAACGCCCGTGGTCGCGCTGACCGCGCACATTCTCACCGAACACAAGGATCGCGCCCGTCAGGCAGGCATGGACGGGCACATGGCCAAACCCGTGGAGTTGTCCCAACTGCGCGAGCTGGTAGAACACTGGGTCGCGCAACGTGAGAAGGTTCGTACGCTGACCTCGGCCGGTGACCTGTACCAACAAAACTGATCTGTTGTCATCGACGTCTATTACGCCCTGATAGACTCGCCCCGTCTTTATCTGCTGCCGAGCCCAAGTCATGCTGCATGTGTTGTTCAGCGTTTATCTGAAGATGCTGGTGCTTTACAGCCCGTTCTTCGTCTTGTCCTGCTTCATCAGCCTGACACGTGGCCACTCGCGCAAAGAGCAACGGCGTCTGGCATGGAAGGTGGCGCTGGCAACCCTGATCTCCAGTGTGCTTCTGTACCTGTTCGGCCGGATGATATTCAGTGTCTTCGGCATTACCGTCGATGCATTCCGGATTGGCGCGGGCAGCGTGCTGTTCATTTCGGCACTGGGCATGGCGCAAGGCAAGTCAGCGGTACAAACCGACAATGTTCAGCAGGACGTCACCATCGTCCCGCTGACCATCCCGCTCACTGTCGGCCCGGGCACCATTGGTGCACTGCTGGTAATGGGGGTCAGCCAGCCTCACTGGGACGACAAACTGACCGCCATTGTCAGCATTGCCTTGGCCAGCCTCACGGTTGGCGTGGTGCTTTACCTGGCCAATAACATCGAACGCATTCTGGGCGAACAGGGCTTACAGATTGTCAGTCGGTTGATGGGGCTGTTTGTCTGTGCGCTGGCTGCGCAGATCATATTTACGGGTGTGCGGGGCTATCTGGTGCAGTGAGTGCTGCTCGTGTTGGTCGAACAACACTTCACCACCGGTATAAATCGACATCCTGCAGAGTCCGCTCCCGGCTAAAGCCGGTCCTGCGTTTGAGGAGCCGGCATACCGCTTTTTTCAAAGACTGATGCGTTCAATAAACTCAGCGCCTCCTTCACGTAGATCCTGCTCGATACGCTCCCGATTAGCGTTGTAATTGGTGCTTTCGAACGCGTAGCAGCCGCCCCGAAGCGTTAACGTCATTTCATAGGTGAAAGGCCAAGGCCCAACGGGTATGGGTTTTAGCTTTGTGCGAGTGATCATCTGCAAGCCACAGATTGCAATTTCGATATGACCCGTGTGACTTTTCATGCACGGAATTATCTGGAAGCTGTCAGAGCGGCCCGAGCTAAAGTTCAACCACGAGCTGAAAAAACTCTGCGCCTGGGGGCTTTCAAACATGGTATTCAGCGCATCCTCTGCTGCCTTGCCAAGGCTGGGGGAATTTATCCGCCCCACGATTTTCTTACTTTCACGCTGAAACCCTTTTTTATTACTCACCTTCACCGGGGCGCCGCCCAATACAGCCGTCTGTATGAACCCGGTAATCGGGAGCACTCGCTGGAAGGTATCGATCCAGCGATCCCACTGTTCAACCCGGTCAGCCGCCTGGTTTGCGCGTAGTTCGCAGAACATCAGGCAATCCAGAGTGCGGGAGCGTTCCTCGGCAGAAATACCAGGCAAGAATGAAACAAGGTTGGAACCGAGTATCAGCGAGGCAGACCTATCAGTCTTCATGGCTCGCCCCACTCAACTTGAAAATCAGCTCTTGGCGAAGGTGACCCAGCTTTTTCAAGAGTCCGTCACGGAAGCGTGCGTAGTGGTGGTCGTCCAGCTCAGTGCTGATCAGGGTCAGTTCCACGTTGCCCGTGATATGCCCCTGGTCGAACAGTTGGGCAAACGGCAGCCCAGTGACCTGACTTGTGGCTTTGAACGAAATGAAAACCAGCGTCATCAGCGGCTCCGAATCGACAAAAGCCAGTTGAAACGACACGGTAGATGCCGCCTCACTCGAGGGCGACGATGGATTTAATTGAGACTCATCAGATTGCTCGACCTGCAAACTATCAGTCGAGCATTGCCGGAAGAATCCAAAGCCATCAGCACTACCGTCCTGGAGGTGCATCAGGGTTTGCTCCGCTTGCTGGATGAGTGCTTGCGAGACCCGTCTATTCAGACCCTGCTTGACCAGTCCCCACACCGATCCCTGCTCCTGAAGAGGGATATTCAGCACATCACGGCGGGACGTCCTGCTGCCGAATGTAGCCAAGGCATTCATGTACGCCTGACGCCATGGAGCGCCCTCGTTGAATTTGTTGTGCCTGCTCGACGCACCGAGTTGAAAGGCGAGATGACTCGCCAGCGTGTCATCTTCGAAGGAGGGTGAAACGTACTCGGAAAAAAAGAACAAACCACCTGCGTTCACGTAACTGTGTTGCATTCCCTTGCTCATGGTTTTAGCTCACTGCGTGCACGATAGAAGGAAGAGTCGCGGCGAACCGCGACTCGGCATCAATCAAAACAATTCATTGATGGCTTCATTGGAATATTCGGTCAGTTTGGCCTCGACCGTACGACGCACCCGCTCATACTGCACCTGGTTGAGCGTCAGGTGGTTCTGGGCCCGCTTGATACGTACCGTAGAATTACTCCACTCCCAGAACAGGACATTGGTGATGTTCAGGCTCGAACTGAAATCCAGGGCGCCCATTGCCATGACCACTTCGCCGTCGGCGGACTCAGCCGATGATGCGATCGTAAATGTGCCACCCGAATAGGTCTTGCTGTGTTGATCGAACAAAGAGCGCTTCGCTTCATCGTTCTGAAGCGCAGCAACTGCATCTTTTGCGACATTCAACAGGAGCAACGAAGTAGGGCCCGGCAAGGCTGCGGCGGCAATGGCAGACTTGAGAACCTCCAGTGCGGCCTGCTCCATGGTGAAGCGGCGATCACGGACCTGATAATCACTCATCCCCGAGGATTGGGAGAACCAACCGCACGTAGTCAATACGCGGAGGAAATGACCATAACGCTCAACGCCATCCTGCGGAAAGCGATTGGTGGCAGCAATGGAGGCTAATTGAATACTGTCTTTGATAATCCCCTTGTTATATTCCGACATGCCAGCCGTGATGGCGACAATGGTATTACCCATCGACCAGGCTTCTGGATTTTTTTCATCAATATTGAAGCCTCCCAGCCGTGGCGTGATATGCGATACATGATCACAATCCGGCAGATCGCAGGTCGCGAGAAAGTCATTATCATCCTGGATACGGGTTTCAAACTGCATATCATTTAACATATAAATCCCTTATTTAGTAATTCGTGTCCCTCATGGACACTTTCAAGCTAGCTCACTCTTGCGACGACGTCTATCTGAGTAAACAGCAAGTTTCACAACGATGTAGATTCCACACCCGAGCAGTAAAGCCAAACCGCCAGTACCTCAAAACCCCACTAAATCGGGCGCCCATTAAACAACTGAAGAATAGTATGAGTACGCCTTAATCATATTCAGACAGTTCACGTCTCTATGCCCTACCGTCGTTGAGGAAAATTGTCCGAACAACAGCTGACAACTTCCCGGTCTCGAGTCAGCCATTTCTTACAATGCGCAAGGCTAAAGCGTGGGGAGTGGCAACGGCTCAAAGGCTGAGCTGTTCGAGATTGAACCGCCCCACCTCAAGTAGTCTGGCCTGGATACGCTGCCGGTGAGGGGCGAAAGCTTCACTATTGAAGTTGTACACGCCACCTGCCAGGCGCACGACCATCTCGCGATTGACCTGCAGCCCCCCGCCACGGCTATCGGAGGACACGGTGGCGCTTGCGTGCAATCCACAGATGAGGATAGAGACATCGTCCTCCCCGGCGCTTACGCAAGGTACTACCTGAAAGGTACTGAAGTAACCTGAGGCGATTCCAGAATCAAAGAAGTGCCGTGCTTGCTCATTAAATTGCGTAGCCCGGAATGAACGTCGGACCAGGTCCATCAGCCCGCTGACACGTATCGAACCGGCTACTTCAACGCTGATATTATCCAATTCATGAGCACTATTTATAACCATTGGTTGTTTGACAAGCAAACTCTTCAATTGACAACCAGCGCTGACCACGTGGCTCCGATAGTAGTTAATCCAGCTCGTCCACTGACTCTGTGGACGCCATACCTGAGTGGCTCGGCAATCGGCAAACATCAGCATATCGATTATATCGTTGCGCTGCGCGCTTGAGACGCCAGAGAAAGAGAAAAGATTATGACCTGTGCGCACAGCGTTATTATTTATGCTTTCCATTTTAAAACTCCACGTAGAACTAAGGAGTTTTAAACTTAGTGAAGAATACTGACGCCGTCCATGGCCCCACATAATTTACAGAGTATTCTTACTTATACCACCGCGGTGTATATACCCACTGACTCCCATCCGGACGTGCAAAAGTGCAGGTCGTTGATGAACCAATCAGTACCATCGTGCGCATGTCCACCTGCTCCGGCGTCAGTTCACCCAAGGTGATGATGCGCAGAGTCTGACCCGGTCGGCCTATATCACGCCCTAACGTCACAGGGGTTTCAGGCGTGCGGTGCTGGCGGACGATCTCCAGCGCACGTCCCAACTGCCAGGGACGGGAGCGGGAAATCGGGTTGTAGAAAGCCAGCGCCAGATCAGCCTGAGACGCCAGGTCCAGACGCTTTTCGATGATGTCCCAAGGCTTGAGGTTGTCCGAGAGCGACATCACACAGAAATCATGACCCAACGGCGCACCCGCCTGGGCAGCGGTTGCCAAAGACGCGGAGACACCGGGCAGGATTTCCAGCTCGACGTTATGCCAATCGGCGTTGGTTGATTCGTGCAGGGCTTCCAGGACCGCCGAGGCCATGGCGAACACGCCGGGGTCGCCAGAGGACACCACCACCACTGACCGGCCAGAAGCGGCCAGTTCGAAAGCGTGCCGGGCGCGCTGCATTTCTTCGCGGTTATCGGTGCAGTGCATGACCTGATCGGCACGAAATGGCCCGGCCATACGCACGTAGGTTTCGTAGCCCAGGATGTCATTGGCCCGAGCCAGTTCGGCCTTGACGGCGGGCACCATCAGCTCTGCGGCACCCGGTCCAAGACCGATAACCGCGAGCCTGCCACGCCCTTTGCCGATCTGTTGAACATCCAGCGGCTGGGGCGCGACGGTAATTGCTATCCCATCGTTAACACTGATCGGCGGCAGCAACTGCGACACGGCTTGCGCAGCCATATCAACCGCTGACGCGCCTGGAACAAAGCGCAGTGGAACGTCCAGTTCCCGTGCGGCTTGATGCAGCAACGGATGAGCCATCTGCGAATCAGCCGCCAACAGGCATGCCAGCGATTGAATAGCGATGCCTGCATCGTGCAGCGCAGCCCGGATGCCAACCGCCAGCCCGGCGCTGATTGGGGTGACCGCCACTGCCACGCTGCGCGGGTAGATCAGCAGTTCGTTGGCAGACGGCTCACGCTCGGCGCAGCTCACATGAATCGCCAGTTGAGCGTGTTCGTCTTCCGGCAGTTGCGCCTTGGCCAGCCAGGGCGCGGCACCTTCGATGCGTACGCGTTCACCAGAGAGCAAATCCGAGACAAAACGCTTGCCCAGCTCCAGATCGCCCAGCGCGTAGCCGCTTGGAGGGTTGAGCAGACATGTGCCAAAACGCAGTTCGCCACTGGTGGTGATCGCAGGAGTGGTACCCAAACCCTCAGCGATCTGCCGGGCCATGACATTGACTCCACCAAGACCGCCCAGCAGCGGCACGACCGCACTGCCGTCTTCGGCAATGGCGAGCACCGCAGGCTCGGCGCCCTTTTCCAGCAGCAGCGGCGCGAGGGTACGGATGACGATGCCCGCCGCACACAGGGCAATGATTGGCGTGTTCTGTTGATAGAGCTGACGCAGGGTTGCGCCAAACTCGCTGTAGGTCCGGTCTGCACCTTGTACTCGATCGTTCAGGCCGTAAACCAGTGAATCCTGATACAGCTGTTGAATGCGTCGAGCAGTCGCCAGGCTGCCATTGCCCAGAATCACAATGGCTGGAATGTTCTGCGCCATCAGCCCTGCCACCTTTCGCCCGGAACAATGATCAGCGAGAAGTACGGCGAGGACATTGGCACCACTTCATCCAGCGGGACGATTTTCTGATTGGCCATGGTGGCCCGCTCAACGTACAGCGCCCGCTCCGCAAGGCCTAGTTCTTCCAGCACCTGGCGGACTTTCGGGAAGTTACGGCCCAGTTTCATGATCACCGCTGCGTCGGCATCGGCCAATTTGCGCTTGAGCTCTTCATGGGGCAGCACGCCTGACAGGACCGACAGGCTCTGGTTGCGATACACCAGCGGCGCGCCCAACACCGAAGCACCACCCAGCATCGAACAGACCCCAGGTATGACCTGAGCCTCGTATTTATCGGCAAGGCGGTCATGCAGATACATGTAGGAACCGTAGAAAAACGGATCGCCTTCGCAGATCACCGCCACGTCACGACCGGCTTCCAGATGGGCCGCCACATCAAAACTGGCCTCATCGTAGAAATCGCTGATGACTTTTTCGTAGGACATCGGCGCAGGCAGCGCTTCGGTGGTCACCGGGTACACCAGCGGCATCAAGGTCTGGGCGTCCTGCAAATGGCCTTCGATGATGCCGAACGCATTGCCCTTCTTGCCCTTGGCCACGAAGTACGCAACCACTGGGGACTCACGCAGCAAGCGCAGGGCTTTGACGGTAATCAGCTCTGGGTCGCCAGGGCCAACACCCAGACCAATCAATCGACCGCGTGCCTGCATCATTCGATCTCCGTGGCCAGTGCGTTGACGGCAGCCACGGCCATGGCACTGCCGCCACGACGCCCCTGCATGATCACGAACGGTACGCCACGGCTGTCAGCGGCGAGCATGGCCTTGGATTCGGCCGCACCGACGAAGCCCACCGGAAAGCCAAGGATAAGAGCCGGTTTCGGCGCACCGGCATCGAGCATTTCCAGCAGATAGAACAGCGCGGTCGGCGCATTGCCGATCACCACGACGCTGCCTTCAAGGTGTTCACGCCAGTGCTCCAGAGCGACCGCAGAACGGGTGTTGCCCAGCTCCAGAGCCAACTCGCGCACGCCTTCATCATGCAAGGTGCAGATAATCTGATTGTTGGCAGGCAGACGGGTACGCGTAATACCCTCGGACACCATGCGCGCATCACACAGGATCGGCGCGCCAGCGGCCAGCGCATCGCGTCCGGCCTTGCCAGCACCTTCCGAGAAGCGCAGGTCTTCGATGACCTCGACCATGCCGCAGGCATGGATCACGCGCACGGCGAGTTTTTCCAAGTCAGAAGGGATCGTATCCAGGCGCGCTTCCGCACGAATGATCGCGAAGGAGTTGCGATAAATCTCCTGACCATCGCGGATGTAATCAATCATGGGTACTGCTCCGTGAGTCGGCGATCAACAATGCGCCGACTGCTTCAATAGTGAGGTCACGCGCTTGCAGGGCACCGAAACCGGGCTGCGCTGCATCGCGAAAATAAAGGTCATAGTGGCCGGGGGAGACCGCCAGTAAGGTCACCGAGGCCAGATGCGCCGCTGCGCAAGAGCGCTTGCAGGCCGACAGATGTACCGCCCGGCTGACTCCGCTGCGTTGCAATTGCCCGGCCAGCAGCCGTGCATCGGCTTTGGTGTCGGCCAGTCCCTTGGCGCAATCGGTCGAACCGGTGCAGGCGATGATCTGTGCCAACGGCTGATCGGCGGAGCACAACAGCCCGGCGTCCTGCAACGCCGACAGCACCTGTGCACCCTGCCCGCTCGGGATATTCGGCAACAGCACGCTTTGCCACGGGGTCAGGCGCAAGCTGCCGTCGCCGAACCCGGTCGCCAGTTGTGCAACGGCGTTCAGCATCGCCGGATCCATGCGCCCCAATGGCACAGCACCGCCCACCGCCACCAAGCCGGTTTGCCGCTGTGGATAAATCCCCAGATGCTGGCTAGGCCTGATTGCAGGACGACGCCAGGTGGTCACTTTTTGATCAGCTCGCAGCTCGACACTCAAACGCGGCTGTAACTGTTCAAGCAATTGCTGCGCCGAGACAGCCTCCAACAGGTGTCGCATGCGTACCTGCTCCGGACGGGCCAGATCCAGAAACAGCTCCAGAACCGCCAACACCAGTTCCAGCCCGTTAGCCACCGGAACCGCTGCCAATGGCGAGTCTTGAGCAGGGCAACCCGCCAGACCGAAGCCCAGCATGATAACGCCGTCCACGTTGAGCGCCGACAGCCACAGGTCATGGGGATGTTCGAGCATCACCATGGCTTCGCCGCCGTCCAGGGACAGCGCGAACTTGGGCGACAGGTCATGAAAGCGCGGATTGCTTTCCAGCGCAGCCAGAATCTGCGCGGCCAAAGGTCGCACGTCCAGCAAACTGTGCGGGTCAAGACCTGCCACAGGGCTGAGCATCAGGTTGCGCACATCATCGCTGCCAGGGTTGGTCGGGCCAAGCCCGGCTGCCAGCAGCGTGTCGATCAGTTCTGCCTGTTGATCACCAATGCCGCGAATCTGCAGGTTGGCCCGGTTGGTGGCTTCGATTACGCCATGGGCGTAGGTCTGCGCCGCCAGTGCGACGGCGTGAGCCTGGGCCGCGCTGATGGAGCCGCCTGCCAGTTTGATCCGGCAGATACCGCCATCCAGTGCCGGGACGATACGCAGCAACCCCGGGCAAGCCGAGGGGCGTAAGGACTTCAAAGGCGTGCGAGCGGACTTCGGCTCGGTCAATGGATCACCATCAATTGGTTTGAATAGGCACTTGTGCCTATCAGGCGCGGTATTATGCCTGCTTTGTCCGCAGGCATGAAAAGCCGCTCTGTCGGAAGATCGGATTGAGGTACGCAAATGTCGCCCTGGCTGACGGTCGTGGGAATTGGTGAAGATGGCTACAAAGGCCTGGGCAAGAACGCCCGGCACGCTCTACTGCGCGCCGATCAGGTGTTCGGCGGGCCGCGCCAGCTGGAGTTGCTGCCGCCTTGCATCAAAGCCGAGCGCCGCGCCTGGCCCAGCCCTTTCTCTCTGAATCCAGTGCTTGAGCAACGCGGCGCTGAAGTGTGCGTGCTGGCCAGCGGCGATCCGATGCTGTTCGGGGTAGGCGCCAGCCTGACGCGTGTCGTTGCCGTCGAGGAAATGCTGATCCTGCCTGCGCCCTCCTCCTATTCCCTGGCGGCGGCCCGTTTGGGCTGGCCGTTGCAGGACGTGGTCACGCTGTCCGTGGTGGCCCGACCACTGGCCGCGCTGAATGCCCGATTCCATCACGGCGTGCGCCTGCTGGTGCTGAGCAACGACGGCACTAGCCCGGCGGCGATTGCCGGTTTGTTGCGTGAACGTGGTTTCGGCCCGAGCCACATGACCGTGCTGGAGCATCTGGGCGGTCCGGCCGAACGCCGGGTGGACGGTCTGGCCAGTGAATGGGCCAATCCCGAAATCGCCGCGCTGAACGTAGTGGCGATCGACTGCCGTGCCGACGCCAGCGCCTTGCGGTTGTCGCCGCTGGCCGGTTTGCCCGACGAAGCCTTCGAGCATGACGGCCAACTGACCAAACGCGATGTGCGGGCGATCACGCTGGCGCGTCTGGCCCCGCTGCCGGGCGAGTTGCTATGGGACGTCGGGGCGGGCTGTGGCTCCATCGGTATCGAATGGATGCGAGCCCATCCCACCTGCCGAACGCTGGCCATTGAAGCCGATGAAGGCCGCCAGCAACTGATCGAATTCAACCGCGATGCGCTGGGGGTGCCAGGCCTGCAACTGGTGCGCGGCAATGCGCCTCAGGCACTGGCCGGGCTTGAGCGTCCCGACGCGATTTTTATCGGCGGCGGCGTGACCCGTCCCGGCGTGCTGGATACTTGCTGGCAGCAACTGCGCCCTGGCGGCCGTCTGGTCGCCAATGCCGTAACGTTGCAAAGCGAAGCAACGTTGATGGCCTGGCGCGATCTACATGGCGGTGAACTGACCCGCATCCACATCGCCCACGCCAGACCGCTGGGCGAATTCGATACGTGGCGTCAGGCACTGCCTATCACTCTGCTGGATGTGGTCAAACCCTGATGCGCAATGAAACCGCTGAACAACCCGCCCCCCTGCGTAGCGGCCTGACCACCGGCAGTTGCGCCACCGCAACCAGTCTGGCGGCGGCGCGACTGTTGTTGGGCGGGGAAGTCAACGATGCGGTGGAAATCGTTTTGCCCAAGGGCAAGCACGTGCAGATGCGGCTGGAGTTCTGCCGATTGGTGGCGGACGGTGCGGAGGCCGGTACGATCAAGGATGCCGGTGACGACCCGGACGTCACCCATGGCGCACTGGTTTTTTCCAGGGTGCGGCTGCTGGATGTTGCGACAGTAATTTTTATCGCGGGCCAGGGCGTTGGCACCGTAACGCGACCGGGTCTGGTGCTGAAAGTGGGTGAGCCCGCGATCAATCCGGTGCCACGGATGATGATCATTGAACACCTGCAAGCGCTGGCAAATGAGCTGGGTTACACCGGTGGCTTTGAAATCACGGTGAACGTCGAGGGCGGCGAAGCCCTGGCGTTGAAGACCATGAATCCGCGCCTCGGGATTGTCGGCGGCCTTTCTATTCTGGGCACCAGCGGGATTGTCAGGCCGTTCTCGTGCGCGGCCTACATCGCCTCGATCCACCAAGGCATCGACGTCGCCAAAACCAACGGTTATCAACACATCGCGGCCTGTACAGGCAACGCCAGCGAAGACACCATGCGTCGCTTCTATCAGATGCCGGACATCGCCCTGATCGAGATGGGCGATTTCGTCGGTGCCGTGCTCAAGCACCTGCGCAAAGTGCCTGTGGCCAAACTGAGTATTTGCGGCGGCTTCGGCAAAATCAGCAAGCTGGCGGCCCGGCACATGGACCTGCACAGCCGTCATTCCAGCATCGACCTGCCGCAACTGGCGCGCTGGGCGGAGGATGGCGGAGCCGATGAAGCACTGCAGCAGGCCATTCTCGAAGCCAATACCAGCCAGCAGGCTCTGGCGATGTGCGCGGCAGCAGGCGTGCCGCTGGGCGACATCGTTTGCCAGCACGCGCTGGACTTCGCCCGCAGCGTGGTGCCATCGCAGGTTGAAGTGGAAGTCTTCGCGATTGATCGCCAGGGCGGCATCGTCGGAACAGCGGGAGTCAGCGCTTGAAACGCGTGTTATTGCTTGGTGGTGTGACTGACGCCCTGGCCATCGCCCGCACCCTCGGCCCGCAGCATATCTACAGCCTCGCAGGCGTAGGCCGGGTGCCGACTGATCTTGTCTGCGAAGTGCGCGTCGGCGGTTACGGTGGCGCTGAAGGGCTGGCGCAATTCATGACCGCGCAAGGCATCGATTTACTGGTCGACGCGACCCATCCTTATGCGGCACAAATCAGCCAAAACGCAGCCCGCGCCGCCGGGCTCGCCAACGTACCGTGCTGGGCTCTGCGTCGACCCGCCTGGCAGGCCGGTCCGAACGACGATTGGCGCGAAGTGGCGGACTGGGCCGAACTGGTCAAGGCTTTGCAATCCTTTCAGCGCCCATTGTTCACCTTGGGTCGCGAGCCTTTGCAGCATCTGGACGAGATCCCCGCCCATCAGTTCTGGACGTTACGCGCCCTCGAAAACACCCTGCGCCGCGTGCCGCAGCACGAGCGCTGCGAGGTCATCGGCGCACGCGGGCCGTTTCTGCTGGAGGACGAACGCGCCCTCTTTCAGCAACGTGCCATTGATGTGCTGATCAGCAAGAACAGCGGCGGCGATGCAACCGAGGCCAAGCTGGAAGTGGCGCGTGAACTGAAGTTGCCGGTATTGATACTCAAACGCCCGGAGTTGCCGGAGGTGGATCGGGAATTTGGGTCTGCGAGAGCGTTGCTTGAGGCGCTGGATCAGTATCAGCTCTGATGCCGATTCCGTGGGAACGAATTTATTCGGGAAGGTGGTACTAAGGTAATTTCTCAGCAGGTCTACCGTTATCGCGAGCAAGCTCACTCAGGTCTATGCTTGCTGCGCGAAAGCGCGGCATCTGGACGACGGAGACGCTCCTATCAAAAAATGCAATTACATGACTTGGAATGCTTTTCTGTAGGAGCTCACGAGCACCGCGAGGCAGCGATGGCGTCCTGTCTGATACACCGCCATCGCGGCCTCGCGGTGCTCGTGCACTCCTACAGGTCTTTGCTTGCTTCGCGACAGCGTGGTGTCAGCGAGACGTGGGCAACTCCCACCGGGATTGCGCGTGGATTTTTACATCGCCGGGCTGTTCAGGCTAAATGAAAGTCCAATCGACAGGAGTCTCTTTAATGTTGAAACACCTGCTCATGCTGACAGCGTTGTTGCTGCCAGTGAGTTACGCCAACGCCAATGACTATCACGCCGCCGAGCTGAATATTGCCGCCCCTTGGTCCATGGAGCTGCCGCCGAATGCGCCCAATGTCGCGGCCTATTTTGTCATTCACAACAATGGCCAGAACGCAGACCGCCTGCTCAGCGTAGACACGCCCATCGCAGGCACCGCTCAGCTTCACGAGCATGTTCACGCCAATGGCCTGATGAAAATGCAACAGGTGCCGAACGTGGAAGTCCCGGCCGGTGGCGACGCAGTGTTCGCGCCAATGGGCTATCACGTGATGCTGCTGGACCTGAAAGACAAGGCTGCGCTGACGGAAGGCAAAACCTTCCCGTTGACCCTGCACTTCGAGAAGTCAGGTGAGGTCACGGTAGAGGTTGAAGTGCTGAAACAGCCGCCTGGGGCTTCCAAGCACAGTCATTGATACCGGGCCCTTGATCGAGTTTTGTAGGACCGGCTTTAGCCGGGAGGGCTGCATTCCGGACGACGCAAATGCTGTGAATGTAACGGCCCCTTCCCGGCTAAAGCCGGTCCTACGTCAGGTTATACGCCTACAACACTTGCGGAATTGCCTCGACAACCAACGGCGCTAGCACCTACAGACACCCTCTCCCAAATCCGATTTCGTGAGCTGCATCTTTCATAAAACGAAACGGAATCATGCCTACTCAATCTGCTTCACCCGCTGCCAGCAGCGCAGCGTATCCACCCGATTTGCGCACCGTCGCTGAACAGGAGTTTCTGCGCCTCCTGCAACGTGATAATCCGCGAGCAAGCATCGACATCGGTCGCACCTGGCTGACGTCCTACACGCTGAAGACCCTGACGATCCCACCCTTCACCCAACTCCCCGAGGAAAGCCACCCAACCATTGAACGCTCGTTGCGTCAGTTGCTGCACTCGGAACCCGTGCGCGATACTTTGCTCAGTCACTTTCTGGAACGGTCGAGCTTTGATCCGTCCGTCCATGCAGGCTTCTACAGGGCCGCGAACACAGTGGCGGAATCCGACGAGGTCGCGCATCTCGAATGCCAGCAAATCCTGGACCTTTACACACACTTCAACAGTGCGCTTGAACCGGTCTATCGCCAGCAACTGGCCGACTACTGGACCTACCTCCACAATGGCATCAGCCGCCGTGAGCGGTTTATCGCTGAACGAAAAAAGGCCTTGCTGCTGGAATCCGAAGCGGCAGTGGAGCAAAGCCTGCTCACGACCACCCAGCACGCCATGCTTGAAGAGCAACTGAACAGGCCGCGTCTTGCTGACAACAACACCGTACAGAAATATGGTGCCTTTCAATTGGCGCTGGTGGATGGGCAAGGCGAAGCGCAGATTTTACCCGGCGCGTTTGTACTGACTCATACCCAAAGCCTGCAACCACCGGCGCTGACTGACACCAATCTGGGGGAGGTACTGCTTCGTACCGAACATCAGGGGCTGGAAGGTTTCGAGAACATCGCAGCGATGATCCATTCCTTGGGGATGCGCTTTAACGACGCCATACAAAAGCAGGTTTTACTCCAGAACCTCAGCGCCGATTCACGAGAGAAAATCCTCAAACTGATGCCAGCCGTTCCTGCATGGCGTTTATCGCTGCTGAGCGGCGATGTGCTGCAAACATTGTTCGATCAGCAAGTGGCCAGGCAACAAGCCGACTTCAGCTACCTGCTTCGCCAGGCAAGGACAGCGAAGATCAACGCGGATGAGTTTGCGCGGACCTTGCCCCTGCAACTGGCCAAGGCTGCGCACCTGGACAATGCGCTCATGCTTGATCGTAACGATCATCGTCTGATCGCCAGTAACATGCCGCACTGGTGGCAGAACGTAAGTCGCGAGCACCAGCAGCACTGGGTCGCCGCGGCGCAGGATTACAGCAAATCCATCATGCAGTTGCATCACCTGTGCACGAACATGCCTGACGGCCCGCAACCCCAGGGAGCTCATCAGACAGCGTGGTTCGAAAACGTAAAAAGCCTTGCCATCTCCCAACTGCGCATGGATCAGGTACAGGCTCAGACCGAGCGGCTGCCGGACGTGGCCAGAGACTGGATGAAGGTCATTATCGATAGCCCCTGCGTCGAGCAGCGGCAGAAGGTCGATGGCAAAACCATCAACCTCGATTTCATGATCCTTGAGCAACACCCGCTCCCTGATGTCATGCGTATTGCTCCGCAAGGCTCAACACCCAGGCAGCCGTTGTTGCTCTGCACCCTGAACGCACCGGACAGTCGGGTATTTCGCTGGTTTCCCGATGAGGAAACCATGCGTGAGGAATTTCTGGAGAATCCCGACTTCACCCGATACCTGCTGCGCCAATTGCCCGAGGAAAGCCGGCCAGTGGAATGCAGCGCCGACGAGTACGAGCAATGGCTCAAGCATTTTCGTGCAAGAGAAACGTTCAAGCATCTGCAGACGCCTGCCAGGCTGCCCAGCTTTATTTTTGGCGAACCTGATTACGTTGATGAGGGCGAGGACTACCTCATGACCCATCACGACCTGAAGCATGCCCGCCGACAGGCACTTCACTTCAGGCCCGAGGTGATCAAGAAACACGGTTCGTTGTTTGGAAGCATCGCGCTGAATATTGCCATGCTGTTCATTCCCTCACCGGTGCTCATCGCGTTGGCGGCCGGTGTCGGTCTGTTCAAGCTCTGGGAGGCTTTCCAGCATCTCAGAGAAGGCGATTACAATGGCGCCGCCTTCGAATTGTTGTGCGCGGTTGGTTACCTTGGCGCTGCTGCGCTGGGTCGATGGGTGATGAATCGCGAGCCCTTCACCGCACTGGAAAATCTGCGCCCTGCTTCGCCACTGGTCCAGCGCACCGGCGCCGAGGGTGAGGAGCAGATCGGTTATCTGGAGTCCTCCACCCCCACCCCGCAACACACCGATCTGGATGCCGTTGTGCCGTACGACGCCAATCAGTTTCATGCCGTACAGATAGGCGACAGACAGTACTTCATCAAACGCCAGCCCTGGCTGTTTGGTCACTGCCAGCTCTATCGCGTAGACGTCACTAATCCTGACTTGCTGATTAAAGAGCCCGCCTACGCGTTGGAGTCCAGGCCCGGTGTCTGGAGCAGAATAGAAACACTGCGCACCAGAATCAGCAGCCTGCTGCTGAAGCAGTCAGATCAGGAGTTGGGGGACGTGGTGCAGAATTGGCCGGATTCGGCGGACAACGTCAGCAACGTGTCCAGACTGGCGTTCAATCGCAACTATCTGCGTCTGGCACAAACCTCTAATGCCGATGAAATGCCGGAAATACTTGATTACTGTGAGGGCGGCTCGCAACCCATCAACACGTTGTTGCGCGCACGCATGCATACGCCGCTGACCGTCCGTTTTCTGAGCGAGTTCTATCGTCTCAACGAATATCAGGGGCGGGCTTATCGGGCCGTATTGGTCAGTGCCGCAGGACTGCGAAAACTGACCAGCGAGATCGGGCAAGTGTTCATCGATAACGGCGTGCAGTCTGCGTCAGTCAGCCGCTGGAGCAGCGAGCAGTGGAGCCGGGACGGGTTCATTCGTCAGTCGGCAAGCAGTGAGGACAGCACTGTATTCGTCATATTCAACGAGTCGGTACCAAAGAAAAACCTGTTCACCAGCTTCCTGGGAGACCACGTAGCGATTGCCCCATCCACGCCGCTGCAACTGGTGGCAAGCCGACTGGTAGGCAAACGGTTCTACGTCTACTTCAAAAGCCCAACTGCCCTTCCGGATAAATTGTTCGATCTCTACTCCGGCAACACTGAGCTGATGCTGTAAAGCATGAGCACCATTTAAGCGCAGCTCCGCGCACCAGCCCGGCAAATAGGTTCCACGCTGGTGCGTTCATTTCCTGCCCACCCGGACAGTTTCCTGTTCGGGTGGGCTATTTCGTGCCTTGGCCCAGCCTTTGCTAAACAGCAATCAGATATGCGTTATCTCTTGCGCCCCATCGAATACCAATAACGGAGCTAGCCCAATGAAGCGTCGCAGTCTGATAAAAGCCTTTACCCTTTCCGCATCCATCGCTGCGATGGGGCTCACATGGACCGTCCAGGCCGCCGAGACCATCAAGGTCGGCATTCTGCATTCGCTGTCGGGCACCATGGCTATCTCCGAAACATCGCTCAAAGACATGGCGTTGATGACCATCGACGAAATCAACGCCAAGGGCGGCGTCAACGGCAAAATGCTGGAAGCCGTGGTCGTCGACCCGGCGTCCAACTGGCCGTTGTTCGCGGAAAAGGGCCGTCAGTTGCTGACTCAGGACAAGGTTGCCGTGGTATTCGGCTGCTGGACCTCGGTGTCACGCAAATCCGTTCTGCCAGTATTCGAAGAGCTCAACGGCTTGCTGTTCTACCCGGTTCAGTACGAAGGCGAAGAAATGTCGCCCAACGTGTTTTATACCGGCGCAGCGCCTAACCAGCAGGCGATTCCCGCAGTCGAGTACCTGATGAGCGAGGACGGCGGCGCTGCCAAGCGTTACTTCCTGCTGGGTACCGACTACGTTTACCCGCGCACCACCAACAAGATTCTGCGCTCGTTCCTGCACTCCAAAGGTGTAGCGGACAAGGACATCGAAGAGGTCTACACCCCGTTCGGTCATGCTGATTACCAAACCATCGTTGCCAACATCAAGAAGTTCTCTGCGGGCGGCAAGACGGCTGTGATCTCTACCGTCAACGGCGACTCCAACGTGCCGTTCTACAAAGAGCTGGCCAACCAGGGCCTGAAGGCTACCGACGTACCGGTTGTGGCCTTCTCCGTGGGCGAAGAAGAACTGCGCGGTATCGACACCAAACCGCTGGTGGGTCACCTGGCTGCCTGGAACTACTTCCAGTCGGTAGAGAACCCGGTCAACACCAAGTTCGTCGCTGACTGGAAAGCCTACGCCAAGAAGAAAAACCTGCCGGGCGCAGACAAGGCGGTGACCAACGACCCGATGGAAGCCACTTACGTGGGCATCCACATGTGGGCGCAAGCGGTGGAGAAAGCCAAGTCCACCGATGTGGATAAAGTCCGCGAAGCCATGGCCGGTCAGACCTTCGCCGCCCCATCAGGCTTCACCCTGACCATGGACAAGACCAACCATCACCTGCACAAACCCGTGATGATCGGCGAAGTCGAGGACAACGGTCAGTTCAACGTCGTCTGGCAGACCAAAGAGCCGATCCGCGCCCAGCCATGGAGCCCGTACATCCCGGGTAACGACAAGAAGCCGGATCATGCGGTGAAGAGTAACTAACACGCTGGATGTTCGACCGCCGCTATGGTGCGGTCGAACACATCTTCTGTAGGAGCTGCCGAAGGCTGCGATAGGGTTCCCCTGACACACCGCAATCGCAGCCTTCGGCAGCTCCTACAGGGATCACCAGATCCACCCGATCTGGACGCCTTTCAGGACACCTGCCATGCACAACATTCTGTACCGCCTCATCTTCACCCTCGCACTGCTGCTGCCCATGGCAGCACAGGCCAGCGATGCAGGTGATTTCGTAGCGGCCAGTTCCGCACAACAAGCCGAACTCCTTGAGAGCTGGGCTGCCCAGCCTGTTGCGGGGCGCATCGAACTGATCAAAGCCTTGCAGGAAGGTCGCGTCGCTGCCGATGGCAACAAACGCGCCTTTATCGAAACCGGCGACAACTACGTCGCGGTCGATGCTGATACCCCGACAACCGATGAACCGCGCAAACTGCGCCTGAATAACCGCCTGCGTGGCTTGATAGAAACCGCACTGGCCAGCCATCAACTGTTGGCCGGCGATGCGAACGTACGTCTGGCTGCCGCGCAGCAATTGCAAAAAAGCGCCCGTCCCGCGCAGCTGCCGTTCCTGAGCGTACGGCTCGCCGATGAAAAAGACGATGACGTACACGACGCACTGACACTGGCACTGGCTAATCTGCAACTGGTCGACACCAGTCCGACGGTGCGTCTGGCGGCTGTGCGCTTGCTGGGCGAAACCGGTGAGCCGTTGGCCCGTACGCGTCTGGAAACCTTACTGGCGCCGGGCGTGGAAACCGATACCAGCGTGCGTATCGCAGCCGAAACCAGCCTGGCGCAAGTGAAGCGCAAACTGATGATCGGCGAAATTCTCGGTCAGGCATTCAGCGGCATGTCGCTGGGCTCGATCCTGCTGCTCGCGGCGCTCGGTCTGGCAATCACCTTCGGCTTGCTGGGGGTCATCAACATGGCCCACGGCGAAATGCTGATGCTCGGGGCTTACTCCACGTATGTCGTGCAACTGATGTTTCAGCGTTACGCGCCGGGCGCTATCGAGTATTACCCGCTGATTGCCCTGCCAGTGGCGTTTTTCGTCACGGCGGCCATCGGCATGGCATTGGAGCGCACGGTGATCCGTCACCTGTATGGCCGCCCACTGGAAACCCTGCTCGCCACTTGGGGCATCAGCCTGATGCTGATCCAGGCGGTGCGTCTGGCCTTCGGTGCGCAGAACGTTGAAGTCGCCAACCCGGAATGGCTGTCTGGCGGGTTTCAGGTCCTGCCCAATCTGGTGCTGCCCTACAACCGCATCGTGATCATCGCGTTTGCGCTGTTTGTGGTGGTGCTGACCTGGCTGTTGCTGAATAAGACCCGCCTGGGCCTGAACGTGCGCGCTGTGACCCAGAACCGCAATATGGCCGCCTGCTGCGGCGTGCCGACCGGACGCATCGACATGATGGCTTTCGGGCTTGGCTCAGGCATTGCCGGGCTGGGCGGCGTCGCCCTGAGTCAGATCGGCAACGTCGGCCCGGATTTGGGCCAGAGCTACATCATCGACTCGTTCCTGGTGGTGGTGCTCGGCGGCGTCGGGCAACTGGCCGGTAGCGTCATGGCGGCCTTCGGTCTGGGCATCGCCAACAAGATTCTCGAACCGCAAATCGGTGCCGTATTGGGCAAGATCCTGATCCTGGCGCTGATCATTCTGTTTATCCAGAAACGTCCGCAAGGCCTCTTCGCATTGAAAGGACGGGTGATCGACTAATGAACCAACCATTGATGGTCACGGCCGCACAAAAAGTCGGCCCCAAGGGTACTGTGGCGGTTGGCCTCGTCGTGCTCGCCATTCTGCTGGCAATGCCCCTTTTGTCCTTGCTGCCCGCCGATAACAGCTTTCAGGTCTCGGCCTACACCCTGACGCTGGTGGGCAAGATTCTCTGCTACGCCATCGTAGCGCTGGCGCTGGATCTGGTCTGGGGATACGCCGGTTTGCTGTCCCTCGGGCACGGTCTGTTCTTCGCCCTGGGTGGGTACGCCATGGGCATGTACCTGATGCGCGAAGCCGCAGGCGATGGCTTGCCCGCATTCATGACGTTTCTGTCGTGGACCGAACTGCCGTGGTATTGGGCGGGCACCGATAACTTCTTGTGGGCCCTGTGTCTTGTGGTGTTGGCGCCGGGTTTGCTGGCGCTGGTGTTCGGTTTCTTCGCCTTCCGCTCGCGGATCAAAGGCGTGTATTTCTCGATCATGACCCAGGCCCTGACCTTCGCAGGCATGTTGCTGTTCTTCCGCAACGAAACCGGTTTTGGCGGCAACAACGGCTTCACCAATTTCCGCAGCATTCTGGGTTTCAGCATCAGCTCACAAGGCACCCGCGCCACGCTGTTTCTGGCGACGGTGATTCTGCTGGTGGCGAGCCTGTATGTGGGCTGGCGTCTGGCGCAAAGCAAGTTCGGCCGAGTGCTGACCGCCTTGCGCGATGCCGAGAACCGGCTGATGTTCTGCGGTTACGACCCACGCGGCTTCAAGCTGTTCGTCTGGGTGCTGAGCGCGGTGCTCTGTGGCATGGCTGGTGCGTTGTATGTGCCGCAAGTCGGCATCATCAACCCGAGCGAAATGTCACCGACCAACTCCATTGAAGCCGCCGTCTGGGTTGCCCTAGGTGGTCGCGGCACGCTGATTGGCCCGTTGCTGGGTGCCGGTCTGGTCAACGGCATGAAAAGCTGGTTCACCGTGGCCTTCCCGGAATACTGGCTGTTCTTCCTCGGCGCACTGTTCATCATCGTCACGCTGTATCTGCCTAAGGGCGTGATCGGTTTGCTCAAGAAGAGGAGCGAACAATGAAAACCACTCCGACACCAGCGTTCATGCTCGAACCCATCCTTGATCCCAACGCTGATGCTGGCACCAGCCGTGATGCCATTGGCCTCGGTCAAAGCGTCGGCAAAGGACTGAACACTCGCCACGGCACCATCCTTACGCTGGAAGACATCAGCGTCAGTTTCGATGGTTTCAAGGCGCTCAACGACTTGAATCTTTACATCAGCGTCGGCGAACTTCGCTGCATCATCGGCCCCAACGGCGCGGGTAAAACCACGCTGATGGACGTGATCACCGGCAAGACCCGCCCGAGTCACGGCAAAGCCTGGTTTGGCGAAACCCTGGACCTGACGCAGATGAGCGAAGTGGAAATTGCTCAGGCGGGCATCGGCCGCAAGTTTCAGAAGCCCACGGTATTCGAAGCCTTGAGCGTGTTCGAAAATCTGGAATTGGCGCAGAAGACCGACAAGTCGGTGTGGGCCAGCCTGCGAGCAAAACTCAGTGGCGAACAGCGCGACCGCATCGATGAAGTGCTGGAAACCATACGCCTCACGTCGTCCATGCAACGCCCGGCCGGTCTGCTTTCGCATGGTCAAAAACAGTTTCTGGAGATCGGCATGCTGCTGGTCCAGGACCCGCAACTGCTGCTGCTCGACGAGCCTGTGGCAGGCATGACCGATGCTGAAACCGAATTCACCGCCGAGCTGTTCAAGAGCCTGGCGGTCAAGCATTCGTTGATGGTGGTGGAACATGACATGGGCTTCGTAGGCTCGATTGCCGACCACGTCACCGTTTTGCATCAGGGCAGCGTATTGGCCGAAGGCTCGCTGACGGATGTGCAGGCGGATGAACGAGTCATCGAAGTGTATTTGGGCCGCTAGCTCCCTCGGTAGGAGCGAACTTGTTCGCGAGGTGATTTCAGATCCACAGTCGTTGTCTGGTCTGACGCCTCGCGAACAAGTTCGCTCCTACCGTTATCCATTTGCTTGGGAAACGAACATGCTTCAAGTTGAAAAGCTCCATCAGTACTACGGCGGTAGCCACATCCTGCGCGGGCTATCCTTTGATGTGAAGGTCGGCGAAGTGACGTGCCTGCTGGGACGCAACGGCGTGGGCAAGACCACGTTGCTCAAGGTGCTCATGGGCCTGCTTCCAGCCAAAGAAGGCGCCGTGCAGTGGGAAGGCAAGGCCATCACCGGCTTCAAGCCGCATCAACGGGTGCACGCCGGGATCGCTTACGTGCCACAGGGCCGGGAAATCTTCGGCCGGTTGACCGTGGAAGAAAATCTGCTGATGGGTCTGTCTCGATTCCCCGGCTCTGAAGCCAAGGAAGTCCCGGCATTCATTTATGAGCTGTTCCCGGTATTGCTACAGATGAAACATCGGCGCGGCGGCGATCTGTCCGGTGGTCAACAGCAGCAACTGGCGATTGGTCGTGCGTTGGCCAGCCGTCCACGCTTGCTGATTCTCGACGAACCCACCGAAGGTATTCAGCCTTCGGTGATCAAGGAAATCGGCGTGGTGATCAAGAAGCTCGCGGAACGAGGCGACATGGCTATCCTGCTGGTTGAGCAGTTTTACGACTTTGCCGCCGAACTGGCCGATCAGTATCTAGTGATGTCCCGTGGCGAGATTGTTCAGCAAGGCCGTGGCGAGAATATGGAAGCCGAAGGCGTGCGTGGTCTGGTGACCATCTGAGTGGTATCCGTTAAGGTGCAAACTTTGAACAGAACGACAGCGAGCCAATGAATCTTCCCGCCCACACCGCATTGTTCACGCCCAGCTGGCATGCCGAGCTGGAGCTGGGCTATGGGCGTTTTGGCGACAGCACGCGCCCCACGCAGCGCCGCCACAAAGGCCCCCTGCGGGTGCAAAAACACCTTTACGCCGAAGGTCCGCAAGTTTGTCAGCACATTATTGTTCATCCGCCCGGCGGAATAGCCGGTGGTGACCGACTGGACATCAGCGCCAGCGTCGGCCCCGATGCCTGGGCACAACTGACCAGCCCCGGCGCAGCCAAGTGGTATCGCGCGGCAGGTCCGGCTTATCAGCAACTTGATCTGAGCGTTGCGCCGGGAGCGACACTGGAATGGCTGCCCCAGGAAACCATCGTGTTCAGTGCCGCACAGGCCGAACTGACCACGCGCATCAATCTGCAAGGCGATGCGCGACTGCTTTACTGGGACGTCGTGGCGCTGGGCAGACCGGCGAGCGGTGAGCGCTTCAAGACCGGGCATTTTCAGGCGCATCTGGATGTGCGGCGCGACGGCAAGTTGCTGTGGCATGAACGGCAACGCATCATCGGTGGCGACGGCTTGCTCGACTCACCGATTGGTCTGGATGGCAAAACCGTATTTGGCACGTTGCTGGTCACCGGCAACATTGACAGCGAATTGCTTGAGGCCTGCCGCGCGGTGCCCAATCTGGTACGCGGTGATTTGACCCAACTGCCCGGTTTGCTGGTTGCCCGTTGCCTGGCTGACGAGGCGCTGCATGCCCGGGCCTGGATGATCGAACTGTGGAAACTGCTGCGCCCGGCGCTGTTAGGCCGTGAGGCGGTGGCGCCGAGGATCTGGAGTACTTGATCCTGTGGGAGCGAGGCTTGCACGCGATAAGAGCGACGCGATCTAAAGTGAACCGCGTCCAGCCTTATCGCGGGCAAGCCTCGCTCCCACAGGGATTGCTAACAACCAAAAAAATTACAACGGACTAAACATGGATCTCACCCCACGCGAAAAAGACAAGATGCTGATTTTCACCGCTGGCCTGGTTGCCGAAAGGCGTCTGGCCCGTGGCGTGAAGCTCAACTATCCGGAAGCCATGGCTTACATCTCGGCGGCGTTGCTTGAAGGCGCGCGGGATGGGCAGACCGTGGCGGATCTGATGCATTACGGCACCACCCTGCTGACTCGTGAACAGGTCATGGAAGGCATCCCGGAAATGATCCCTGAAATTCAGGTGGAAGCAACATTCCCGGATGGCACCAAGCTGGTCACTGTGCATCAGCCAATCGCCTGATTCCGAACAAGACTCTGGAACTGATCATGAGCAATTCGATTCGCGACGCAAAGCCATCCGATCTGCCAGGCATCCTGGCGATTTACACGGACGCCCTTTTCAACACGACTGCGATCTGGAACGAGCAACCGGTAGACCTGGCCAATCGTCAGGCCTGGTTCGATGCGCGCCAGACTCAGGGTTATCCGATTCTGGTCGCTGTGGATGATGAAGACCAGGTCACGGGTTATGCGTCGTTTGGCGACTGGCGTCCTTTTGAAGGCTACCGCTGCACGGTGGAGCATTCAGTCTATGTGCGCGCCGATCAGCGCGGCAAAGGCCTGGGCCCAAAGCTGATGACAGCCCTGATCGACCGCGCTCGCCTGTGCGATAAACACGTCATGGTCGCTGCGATTGAAAGCGGTAATGCCGCCTCCATCAGCCTGCATGAACGCCTGGGCTTCATCATCACCGGCCAGATGCCACAGGTCGGCACCAAATTTGGACGCTGGCTGGACCTGACCTTTATGCAACTGGATTTGTCACCCGGCGCATCGGCTCCACCTTCACAAGCTCCCGTATCCAACTGAGAGGCGATCATGAATCCTGCCCAGCTACGCCGCGTCACGGATGAAAGTTTTGCACACTACCGCCATGGACTGGCGACCTTACTGCTGGACGCTGTGAACAACGGCGCATCGGTGGGTTTCATGGCTGACGTGACACTCGAAGAAGCATACGCCTGGTGCGACGGGCTCCGGGAAGACGTTGCCAACGGCAATCTGCTGCTGTGGGTGGTGGTTCAGGATGAACAGGTACTGGCCAGCACACAGCTCGCGCTGTGCCAGAAAGCCAATGGCCTGAACCGCGCCGAGGTGCAAAAACTGCTGGTGCTCAAGGAGGCGCGGCGGCGCGGGCTGGGTCAGCAATTGATGCAAGCCCTAGAGCAAGCGGCGCGTCAGCTCAAGCGCGGTTTGTTGTTTCTGGACACAGAAGCCGGTTCGCCCGCCGAAGCGTTCTATCGCTCGCTGGACTACACCCGCGTCGGCGAACTGCCCAACTATTGCCAAAGCCCGGACGGCCGTTATGCGCCGACCGCTATCTACTTCAAGACCTTGGGACAACCCGCATGATTCCTGGCCAATACCAGATTCAACCCGGCGAAATCGAACTCAATGCCGGGCGTCGAACCATCAGCCTGAACGTCGCCAACAGCGGCGACCGGCCGATTCAGGTCGGCTCGCATTTCCATTTTTTTGAAACCAACGACGCCCTGACCTTCGACCGTGCCGCCAGCCGCGGCATGCGCCTGAACATCCCGGCCGGCACCGCGGTGCGCTTCGAGCCGGGGCAGTCGAGGGATGTGGAATTGGTGGATCTGGCGGGTTTGAGACGAGTTTTTGGGTTTGCGGGAAGAGTCATGGGCGATCTTTAAATTTGATTGCACCCCAACGCCAGATCCAGCTACAAGCGGCAAGCCACAAGCTGCAAGAAACAGCATTCGGCGGCGCTTGTGATCCGTTTTTACTTGAGGCTTGCAGCTTGAAGCTCGCAGCTCTGAATCCGAGGCACGAGAGATGAAGATTAGCCGACAAGCCTACGCCGACATGTTCGGCCCCACCGTCGGTGACCGGGTACGGTTGGCCGACACCGAGCTGTGGATTGAGGTCGAGAAAGACTTCACGACGTACGGCGAAGAAGTGAAATTCGGTGGCGGCAAGGTCATTCGTGACGGCATGGGCCAAGGCCAGTTGCTGGCCGCCGAAGTGGTCGACACGCTGATCACCAACGCGTTGATCGTCGACCATTGGGGCATCGTCAAAGCCGACGTCGGCCTCAAGAACGGTCGCATCGCGGCCATCGGCAAAGCAGGCAACCCGGACATTCAGCCGGACGTGACCATCGCCATTGGTGCTTCCACCGAAATCATTGCCGGTGAAGGCATGATCCTCACCGCAGGCGGTGTCGATACGCATATTCACTTCATCTGCCCGCAGCAGATTGAAGAAGCCTTGATGAGTGGCGTGACCACCATGATCGGCGGCGGCACCGGCCCGGCAACCGGCACCAACGCGACCACCGTCACACCCGGCCCGTGGCACATGGCGCGCATGCTTCAGGCGGCCGACTCGTTCCCGATGAACATTGGCTTTACCGGCAAAGGCAACGTCAGCCTGCCCGGCCCGCTGGTTGAGCAAGTCAAAGCCGGTGCCATTGGCCTGAAGCTGCACGAAGACTGGGGCACCACGCCCGCCGCCATTGATAACTGCCTGAGCGTCGCAGACGAGTACGACGTGCAGGTCGCGATTCACACCGACACCCTGAATGAATCAGGCTTCGTTGAAACGACGTTGGCAGCGTTCAAGAATCGAACCATTCACACCTATCACACCGAAGGTGCGGGCGGCGGTCACGCGCCGGACATCATCAAGGCCTGCGGCTTTCCCAACGTGTTGCCCAGCTCGACCAACCCCACCCGGCCGTTCACCCGTAACACCATCGACGAGCACCTGGACATGCTGATGGTCTGCCATCACCTGGACCCAAGCATCGCCGAAGACGTGGCCTTCGCCGAAAGCCGCATCCGCCGGGAAACCATTGCTGCCGAAGACATCCTGCACGACCTGGGTGCTTTCTCGATGCTCAGCTCCGACAGTCAGGCCATGGGCCGGGTCGGCGAAGTGATCATGCGCACCTGGCAAACCGCCGACAAAATGAAGCGCCAACGCGGACCATTGCCCGGCGATGGTGAAGGCAACGATAACTTCCGCGCCAAACGTTACATCGCCAAATACACCATCAATCCGGCGATCACCCACGGCATCAGCCATGAAGTCGGCTCGGTAGAAGTGGGTAAATGGGCCGATCTGGTGCTGTGGCGCCCTGCTTTTTTCGGCGTCAAACCGACCCTGATTCTCAAGGGCGGAGCGATTGCCGCAAGCCTTATGGGTGACGCCAACGCGTCGATTCCAACACCTCAGCCTGTGCACTATCGCCCGATGTTCGCCAGCTACGGCAGTTCGTTGCACGCCACCAGCCTGACCTTCATCAGCCAGGCGGCGTTCGATGCCGGCGTGCCGGAATCACTGGGGCTGAAAAAGGTGATCAGCGTCGTCAAAGGCTGCCGGTCCGTGCAGAAGAAAGACCTGATCCACAACGACTACCTGCCGAAAATCGACGTTGACCCACAGACCTATCAAGTCAAAGCCGATGGCGTGTTGTTGTGGTGCGAGCCCGCAGATGTGTTGCCCATGGCGCAGCGGTACTTTCTGTTCTGATTGACGTTTATGTTTGCAAAAGAAGGCAGCTATGGCTGCCTTCGTTGTTTCCCGGCAATTTCCTGCTTGATGCCGGACAGAAACGTCTCGTCGCCGTCGAGCAGCCTCAAGGCTTGCAGCGTGTCATTGACCGCCTCGATCAGCCCCAGATCCTCAGACGTACTGGTCCCCTCAAGTACCCGCCGCAGCGCGAGGTAAAAACCCAGCTTTCCGTATGTCACATCGTCTAGTCTGGGACTCTTGCCGGTATGGAGCTTTTGTTCAGCCAGTTTGATCTGTTCTTCGACAAACGTTGTGAAAGGGGTGGTGATCATGACGGCGCTCCTGCCAGACAGTCCTTGGTATCGATCAAGCCTAGTCGTTGCCTGCGTCTGTTGCCGGAAATGACAGCGGTCTCCGGTCGTTGTCTCGATACCTGAAGGGTAAAGGCTGTAAGATGCGCCATCCTCATTACAGCTCCCGCAGCAAGGTAACCGGCCATGCGCCTCTCGGACTTCATCGTTACCCATGTGGATCGTATCGTCGACGAGTGGGAAAACTTCGCCAAAACCATCAAGCCTGCCGCCGACGCCATGAATAGCGTGGAGCTTCGCGATCACGCCAAAGCGATTCTGCTGGCTGCCGCACGGGACATGAACACCTCGCAGACCAAAAGCGAGCAAGCCGCCAAGTCCAAGGGTGCGGACCTGCAAAAGACCCCGAGCCTGGACCAGGCCGCCGCCAGCCACGGCGAACTGCGCCATATGGTTGGCTTCGATCTGGTGCAGATGACCTCGGAGTTTCGTCATCTGCGCGCCAGTGTCATTCGACTGTGGGTCGAGAGTTTGCAAAATCCGGATCTGGCGTATTTCACTGACATGATTCGCTTCAACGAAGCCATTGATGAAGCGTTGGCCGAATCCACGGCGGCGTATGCCGATCAGGTCGCACGTTCGCGAGACATCTTCCTTGCCATTCTGGGCCATGACTTGCGCGCGCCTCTGCAAGCAGTGAGCATGTCCGCCGACCTGCTGGCGCACAGGCAGGATCTGGATGCCAAATCCCAGGGCTATGTGTCACGGATCAAAAGCAGCACCCGGCACATGGGGGCGATGGTCAGCGATCTATTGGAATTCGTGCGCAGTCGCCTTGGTGCCAGCCTGCCAGTTGAACGCCATAGCATGGACATGGGGAGCGCCTGCCGTGAGGCCGTCGACGAAGCCTGTGCGGGTCGCCCCGACTCACACCCGAATCTGGAAGTGGAAGGCGACACCGTCGGTCACTGGGACCGCGGACGTATCGACCAGTTGCTGCAGAACCTGATCGGCAACGCGCTGCAGCATGGCACGGGCAAGGAAGAGGTCAGCGTCAAAGTCAGCGGTGAGCAGGATCATGTGCAGTTGATCGTGCACAACCTGGGCGACCCGATTTCCGAAGACGCCCTCAGCAGCATCTTTGATCCATTGGTACGCGCCATCAGCGAAGGCTCCACGCCCAGCGGTCGGTCAACCAGCCTGGGCCTGGGACTGTTCATCGTCAAGGAAGTGGTCAATGCCCACGGCGGCAGTATTACCGTGACCTCGAATGTCGGGGATGGCACGACGTTTACAGTGGTGTTGCCCAAGCGGGTTTAACCGACTGGAAAGAAGGCGGTCTTAGCGGGGATACCCAGATTTACGCGCAAAATGATGTGACGACGTGGGACCGGCTTTAGCCGGGAAAGCGGTATTTCAAACGCCCCACTTTCACTGACTTTATCGCCCCCTTCCCGGCTAAAGCCGGTCCCACGTCACAGTCATCATCGCAGTAGCGCACGACCGGCTTTTTACCTCACCACTGCGCCCGCGGGTCAAACGCGGCCTTGTCAGCCAGTTTTTTCCACAGCTCCTGAGTGGCTTCGTCGCTGGACCTAGGCATCACCACCTTGATCTGTGCCAACAGGTCGCCACGCTGGCCCTGTTTGTTCAGCAGACCATTGCCCTTGATGCGCAATCGCTGGCCGTTCTGGCTATCGGGACGAATCGTCAGATTGATCCTGCCAGTCAGCGTCGGCACCGCGACCTTGGCGCCAAGCGCAGCTTCCCAAGGGGCCACCGGCACGGTGATGATCAGGTCGTGGCCTTCGACTTCGAACTTGGGATGCGGCGCGAGGCGGATGATCAGGTACAGATCGCCGTTTTCACCACCGGCTACGCCGGGCGCGCCCTGGCCTTTGAGACGGATACGCTCGCCGTCGGTGACACCGGCCGGGATTTTCACGTTCAGGGTTTTGGTGATATCCGCCACGCGCTGACCGCCAGCGTTGTGTTGCGGCACCTTGAAGCTGACCTGTTTGGACTCGGCCGACAGTGTCTCCTCAAGGAAGATAGCCAGTTCCATTTCCACGTCTTGTCCTCGACGGCCTGGATTGCGTGAGCGACCGCCCTGCTGCGGACGACCACCAAAGATCGAGCTGAAAAAATCGGAGAAGTCGCCGTTATCAGCACCGCCAAAACCGCCCGCACCCGCCCGGCTCTGCCAGCCCGGCGGCGCCTGGAAGGGTTGGCCCTGCCGACCGTATTTGCGCAAGTCGTCGTATTCGGCGCGCTTTTCAGGGCTGCTCAGCACCTCGTACGCTTCGTTCGCTTCTTTGAATTTTTCTTCCGCGCCAGCCTCTTTGCTGACGTCCGGGTGATACTTGCGCGCCAACTTGCGGTAAGCGACCTTGATCGCTTTCTCATCCGCAGTCGGATCTACCGCAAGAATCTTGTAATAGTCTTTGAAGTCCATCT
This sequence comes from Pseudomonas sp. Irchel 3A5, assembly GCF_900187575.1. NCBI lineage: Bacteria > Pseudomonadati > Pseudomonadota > Gammaproteobacteria > Pseudomonadales > Pseudomonadaceae > Pseudomonas > Pseudomonas sp. Irchel 3A5. The sequence goes on from NZ_FYDU01000021.1 coordinate 78,658, forward strand.
AATGCTTTCCCCGGTTACGCCGTGCAGCGCTGAATACTGCGCACAGCATCCTCTATTTTGAGGTCTCTGAATCCAATTCGTTGAGTTGTATCGGCCGCGCGCCCCGCCAGCTTGATGCTTGAGACGTTCGACGGCCTGATGTGAAGACAATTCCTTGAAGATTGGGGGTCAGGTCGGCCAGTTCAAGTCAGGCATACAAATACAGTTATCTACATTTAACCGATGTTTCGCCCTACGCATCCGTCGTGCACTGGCATACACTGCGCGGCCGTTTTTTGACTGGAACGTAAAAGACATGAATGACCAATCCCCGGCCCGTGCCTGCGGTATCGATTTCGGCACGTCCAATTCCACCGTCGGCTGGCTGCGCCCCGGCATGGAATCGTTGATCGCGCTGGAGGACGACAAGATTACCCTGCCGTCGGTGGTGTTCTTCAACATGGAAGAACGCCGCCCGGTCTACGGCCGTCTGGCGCTGCACGAATACCTGGAAGGCTACGAAGGCCGTCTGATGCGCTCACTCAAGAGCCTGCTGGGCTCCAAGCTGATCAAGCACGACACCAGCGTGCTGGGCACGGCGATGCCCTTCAAGGACCTGCTGGCGTTGTTCATCGGCGAGCTGAAGAAACGTGCCGAGGCCAATGCCGGTCGTGAATTCGAAGAAGTGGTGCTGGGCCGTCCGGTGCATTTCGTCGATGACGACATTACCGCTGATCAGGAAGCAGAAGACACTCTGGCCGAAGTTGCCCGCAAGATCGGCTTCAAGGACGTGTCGTTCCAGTACGAGCCTATCGCTGCCGCATTCGACTATGAATCCACGATCACCAGGGAGGAACTGGTGCTGATTGTCGACATCGGCGGTGGTACTTCGGACTTCTCCCTGGTGCGTTTGTCACCTGACCGTCGCTTCTACGATGACCGTCACGAAGACATCCTGGCCACCGGTGGCGTGCATATCGGCGGAACCGACTTCGACAAACAACTGAGCATTCAAGGCGTCATGCCGCTGTTCGGCTACGGCAGCCGGATGAAAAGCCAGGCGTACATGCCGACCAGCCATCACATGAACCTGGCGACCTGGCACACCATCAACTCGGTGTACTCGCAGAAGTCTCAGTTGGCGCTGGGCAGCATGCGTTACGACATTGAAGACACCCAAGGCATCGACCGCCTGTTCAAACTGATTGAACAGCGCGCCGGGCACTGGCTGGCGATGGAAGTGGAAGAAACCAAGATTCAGCTGACCCACAGCGAAAGCCGCCATTTGCCAATGGACCGCATCGAGCCAGGGCTGAGTGTGGACTTGAGCCGGGTGATGTTCGAAGCCGCTATCGATTCGCAGCTGGAGCGCGTACGTAACAGCGTGAGCGAATTGCTGCTCAAGGCGGGTGCGGGCGTTGATCAGGTCAACACCGTGTTCTTCACCGGTGGCTCAAGCGGCATCCCGGCACTGCGCAACAGCGTTTCGGCCATGCTGCCCAATGCCCGTCACGTCGAAGGGAATATCTTTGGCAGCATCGGCAGCGGGTTGGCGATTGAGGCGAAGAAGCGGTACGGCTAAGGGGAGCTACAAGCTGCAAGCCTCAAGCTACAAGGTAAAAGCAGGGCCGTGCGCCTCTTGAAGCTTACAGCTTGAAGCTTGCAGCTGCTCTCTTACACCAACCCTTCCCGCTGCAACTCGCTTTTCAGATAGGCATAGTAAATCGGCCCCGCCACTACACCCGGCAGGCCGAATGCGGCTTCGAATATCAGCATCGCCAGCAGCAATTCCCACGACTTGGCATTGATTTGCCCGCCAACGATCCGCGCGTTGAGGAAGTATTCGACTTTGTGGATCACGATCAGGTAGCCCAGCGCCGCCAGTGCCACCCAGATCGAGATCGACATTCCCACGATGAAGATCAGCGTATTGGACATCAGGTTACCGACCACCGGCAGCAGGCCGAGCAGGAAGGTCATGATGATCAGGGTTTTGGTCAACGGCAGGTGAATGCCACACAACGGCAGCACAATGACCAGAAACACCGACGTGAACGCAGTGTTCAGCAGCGAGATTTTGATCTGAGCGAAAACGATGTTGCGGAACGCTTTGCTCAACAGGCTAAGACGCTCAAACAGCGCAGCCGCCAGCGGCTTGCGGGTATGCACATCGGAGATTCGCTGCAAGGCAATGATTGCCCCCAGCACCATGCCGATCAGCATGGTGACAAACATGTGCGCCGCACCCTTGCCGATCAATTGCAGTTCGCCGACGTGCTTCTGAATCCATTCGCCCAGAGATATCCGGAACTCGGCAGCGCTGGCTGGCAAATACGCGTCGATGAACGGTGGAAGCTGACCACGAGCGCGATCCACCAGGATCATGAATTTATCCAGCGAAGCGCCAGGGTTTTCCGCCTCATGCAGCACGAAGCTGAACGCCCCGGCGAAGATCAACGCCAGCACACTGACCACCAACGTGCCTAGCAACGCCACCGCGAGCCAGCGAGCACGCTCCCCGGCGATCAGCCTTTGCAGCTTGGGCGTCAGCATGTTGACCAGTTCGTAGACCAGTAACCCGGCCAACAGACTCGGCAGCAGTTTGAACGGCAAAACCATCAACAGACCGCCGAATATCAGAATCCAGCTGGCCAACAACACTTGTCGCGAGGAAAACGTTGGCATATAGCCTCAGGACGAACGGCGCTAAGAGGCAGGCAGTCTGCCAGCGTTCTGAGCTAAGGACCAGTGATCAGACGACCCCATCGGAAACGACTGACAGACCGAGGATTAAGCAGCCTGCACCAGACGCCGGAATTAAAGGTTTCAGGACGCTGAACAGCACCATTTCCAGCGCCTGAACGCTCACTGGAAAATTATTTCTTCTTGAGACAGTCACTCATAAAGGCCTTTCGGGCATCGCCCTTGAGTGCCTGAGTTGTAGCGGTTGCGTTACAGCTGGTCATCTTTTGTTGCTGGGTTTGCGGCGGTGAGGCTTTAAGGCAGGTGCTCATGAACGTCTTGCGCTCATCACCCTTCAAGGACTGAGCTGTAGCATCGGCATTACAGGTGGTCATCTTGTTCTGTTGCGCAGTGGCCGCATAACTCTGGGCACACATCAACAGACTCACCAACAACAAAGGGACGCGCAGCATTTTCATGGTTATCCACTCCACAGTGGCCATGCCGACCAGCGTGGCCTGCTCTGGAGTGTAGCCAAAGAATATGCGGCGCGACCCGTCCAGCTCAGGCCTACCCGACGTTGCGCGTGTCGAGCTGCAAGTCCTCTTGTTCGATGCTGTGAATCGACACATCGGTGATGCCCGATGCGTGGGCCGTTGCCTCATCCACGGCGATAAAACTTTGCACGTCGTCATCCAGTACGACGTGATGCTTCTGCGCCAACTCATGAACCACATCGATGATCGGCACATCCAGATTCTCGATCACGTCCACGTGGTGCTCACCCGCCAGGGTGTACTCGATTGCATAGTGTTCTTTATCGCTCATTGCATCACTCCAATGCCGACCCGACCGGGCGGCAAACCACGAACAACAGCTGGGATAGCTAAAGGCCCGCAGCCTTGAGGCGCGCGGCGTGCTCAACACACAATTTCACAGGGTTAGCGATGGTCGAGGGTAATAGTCACCCATGAAGGGACCCAGATGAGAAGCTAATCTCCCGACCATGCCATCACATTGACCGCGCTGTTTTCTGAACGTGCGAGCAATTTTCATCAAGTCAGGCGGCTGCCATACGGGCGGTTACGATTGCAGCCGGATGCCTGGCTGTCAGGTAACGAAATCACCGTGCGACGTACGTAGTATTCAAAGGCCATCAAATAATCGAACTCTTGCGAACCTCCAAAGCTCCAAGCTGCAACGGGCCAACAATGGCTCTGTCATTGGAGTGGGATTACATGATCAAGAAGAGCCTCGCAGCAGCGTTCGTTATTGCCGCAGTCAGCGGTTGCGCCAACACCACCGTGCAGAATCCGGTGGATTACGTGACCTATCGCAACGAGCCGCTGGTCAAGCAAGTCGAAAACGGCATGACCGAGCAGCAAGTACTGACCATCGGCGGTACGCCGTCTACTCGCGTACAGCGCAAGGTTCACCCAGGTGTTTGCAACAACTACGTGATGAATAAAGACGGCCACGAGCAGGTTTATCACGTCAGCTTCAACGCCAACGGTCGCGTGGATAACAAGGGTTTCATGACCTGCGAGCAACGTGAAGACAACGAACGCGCTATGTAAGCCGCTCGTTGATACGCAAAAGCCCGATGCAGATGCATCGGGCTTTTTATTGGGCGGCGCTTTTACACGTGAAGCCGTTCGCGCTTAAAAAACCAGTTTGAACAAAGCGATGACCACAACCAGGCCGATCAGAAAGATGATGCCGATGGTGCTGCCGAGGAACTTGAGCATTGTGTATCTCCATATATTTTCGTCTCAAGGTTGGGACCGCGGCGTGTAACAGTCGTTTCCTAATATTTTGTTCATCAACCAATGATGCAAAAGAATAAAACTTTTCCCGAAGCCGAGCACTCACACCTGTTACCGATCATGCCGGGCGCCACTCAACGCTGTAGAGGATTGGCGCATCAAGAGCGAGACGGATACCGGATTAGCTTTGGAGATAAACCATGAACCAGGCCCAACATTTGTCAGATGTGAACACCCTGCGCGAACGTGCGCGCCAGAATGTCGAGAACGGTGCTGTCACCGAAGGTTATAGCGCAGATCGCGAAACGGTACTGCGCCTGCTGAACGAATCACTGGCTACCGAACTGGTGTGCGTGCTGCGTTACAAGCGCCACTACTATATGGCGACCGGCCTCAAAGCCAGCGTCGCCGCTGCCGAGTTTCTTGAGCACGCGCAGCAGGAAGCCGAACACGCGGATCTGCTGGCCGAGCGCATCGTACAGCTGGGCGGCGAGCCGGAATTCAACCCCGACACCCTGTCGAAGAATTCCCACGCCCAATACGTGGCAGGCACCACCCTGAAGGAAATGGTCTACGAAGACCTCGTGGCTGAACGTATCGCCATCGACAGCTACAGCGAGATCATCAAATACATCGGCGAAGACGATCCGACAACCCGTCGTATCTTCGAAACCATCCTGGCCCAGGAAGAAGAACACGCCGACGACATGGCGGATATTCTCAACGACCTGTAATGGGTGAGTGTTGATGCAAAAAAGCCAGGACTGAGTCCTGGCTTTTTTGTGCCTGCTGACGTGCCGAGGGTACCTCGCCGTCTCACGGCAACATTGAACCTGCAGGAGCTGCTATTGCGGAGCATCAGGATCAATGCTTCGCAGCCTTCGGCAGCTCTACAGAACATGCATTGCATTCAAAGGATTTGCTTCGCGAGGAAGCTTAGCTCTCGCAGGAATCAATGATGACGTGGGACCGGCTTTAGCCGGGAAGGCGGTGTTTCTGCCGATGAAGATTCAGCGTCTGTCACGGCCTCTTCCCGGCTGAAGCCGGTCCCACGTCGTCAATCAGTTTGCTGGCCAACATAGAATCTCCCACCAAGAGCGCGCGGTGCGCTCTGGTGTTATCGCACGGTCTTGGGTGCTTTGCCTGATCTCATCTGCTCCAGCAAGGGCGCGCACTGGTTGGGCTCTTCGCCGCTGCTCGGAGCCACAAGAGCCAGCAAACCTGCAGCCGGGCCGATTGCGGCACCCAGCAGTACCATCCCCGCTCCGCGTAACAGCAACGGCCCGGACTGCACCCCCGCATTCGGTTTTGCGAACGGCCCGCGCACATAAAGAGGGGACCGCAACGAGAACACGCGGAAGCCTTTTGACTCGGGCTTGACGCTCAAATCCAGTTGCTCGGTTTTGAAGTTGGCCGTGCCGTCGATAAAGATAATCGCGTTCTCGGTATCGAACACAAACAGACGAGGCGTCGCCAGACCGTCCTTGATGCCCACATCAGACGCTGCGCAGTTAATCTTCACGTCCTGATCGCCGAACAACTTGCCCACCACATAGTTACCGACGTTGAGCCCGGCGATTTCCATCAGGCTGCGGCTGATCGCGCCGTCATTGACCAGCATTTTCAAGTCACCGTTGGAAGTGCCCAGCAACGCAGCAACCGAGTTGCCCTTGCCGCTGATGTCGGCGTCACCCGCCAGCTCACCGAAGCTGGTTTTCATCGGTTCAAAGGTTGGGAATAGCTGCTTGAGCTTGAGATTGCGCGCAGAGAGCTTCGCCCTGCCCTGCATCGGCTTACTACGGCCATCCAGACGAATGTCGGCATCCAGTTTGCCGCCTGCAACACCGAAGCGCAGCGGTTGCAGACTCAGTTGGCCGTCGTTCAGCACAACGTGGGTGTAGAGATCAGAAAACGGCAGGTCCGGGCTTTGCACGATGCGCTTGCCGGTGAACTCGACATCGGCGTCCATGGCACGCCAACGGTCAGTCTGGAACTCTTCCACAGGCAACACCTTGCCCGATGGCTGCTTGCTTTCCCCGCCACGTTTTTTATGGGCAGCGTTGGAGTCCGCACCGATCAAAGGCGCCAGGTCGGTAAACAGCAGCTGATTGGAAACCAACGTACCGGTGAGTTTCGGCCTCGGCTGACTGGCAACAAAACCCAGGTCGCCATGAATGTCGCTGTTGCCGATCTTGCCGTTGAAGGCTTCGTAACGGAAGTTAGCGCCCGCCGGGTCATGGATTTTGGCGATCAGTCGACCATCCGTGGAGTAAGCCGGCGAATCCGGAAGTGTTACACCCGTCAGCGGATAAAGATTGCTCAGGCTGCTGCCTGACAACTTCAGACGCAGATCAAGTGCGCCCAGGTTCTGCGGGTCGGTCACGGTGCCAGCCACTGCGGCGTTGGTATCACCGACATGTGCATCGACCTGGACCGGGAATGGCTGAGCAGCATCCTTGAGCGCCAGCAGCCCACCGAGCTTGCCGCTGCCGTTTAGCTTCTGACCTTTATATTGGCCTTTGAACGTTACTCCAAAGGCATAATCCTGTGGCCGAACGCCCTTCTCTTCAGCTTTCTTCGCCTCTCCGCCGCCGACGATGTCGCCGAACGGAATCGGTTTGCCCAGCGGGTCGATCACCAGATCCACCTGAGTGTTAAGGGTCTGATCGTTGAAGCTCACCAGACCTTTATCGAACTTGATTGCACCGATATCCAACACCCAGCTGGAAGGCTCGGCATCAGGGTCCGACTTGGGCAAATCGAACGTCCAGTTGGCGCGACCATCCGCCAGGCGCTCAAGCTTTGCATCGGGCCCGGTCAGATCAATGCGCGGAATCACCACGTGTTGCACGATCAACGGCAACGGCGACAGGCGAAATTCGACGCGCTTGAGGGTGACCATCTGCGGCGTTTTCGACCACTCAGGGTTACCCAGGCTCAGGTCTTCAGCCACGAAACGCGGCCATGGCACCCATGCCCGCCAGCCGCCCTCCTCGGGTTCGCGTCCCCAGATCACCGCCAGGTTGCCGTTGATCGCGAAAGGACGATGCAACGCTTCACTGACTTTTTCGTTAAGCGTCGGCTTGATGCGGTTCCAGTCAAAAGTGGCGATCACAACGACCAGAACGGCCAGCACCAACAACAGAATGGCACCGGTCCAGGCAAAAATTTTACGGCTGCGCGTCATTGCATGACTCTCCAGATAACAACAGGCCGGCCCTGGCCCGTTGCATACGACTTTCAACTTCGACTGATAAAACCCCCGAGGGTTTGATCGGATGTGCAAATTACAGCATCGGGCTGAAAACCCAAGTCTCTATATGAGGCGAAGCCTGCAAGCCACAGCCAGCAAGGGCTGGAGAATGAATCAATATTGATGATTTTCACCATCAGGAATACGAACTTCTCAATCGACAGGCCGGGCGTAATATCGCTGCCATAGACCACCCCGGAAGCTCTTGAGAGGAGCGAATATCATGAAACGCGTATGGCTCGCCCTGACCTTTTCCTTTTTGGCCGCTAACGTCTGGGCCGTACCCGCGCCCGAGCGCGAACCCAGCGCCGAAATGAAGATGAGCCTGCAGCGCGTGCACGAAACGATTGCGCAGGACGGCCATGCGCAGTTGATCAAGCAATATCAGCGGGTTTAATCAGACGGATATCCATTGCCGGAGATTCTATGCTGGCTTGCAAGCCGATGACGTGGGACCGGCTTTAGCCGGGAAGGCGGTATCTCAGATGACACATTTTTAGTGACCGTAACGGCCTCTTCCCGGCTGAAGCCGGTCCCACGTCACATGCCCATCATTCCCGAATCGAAAACCCCTTCGACGCATCCAAAGCGCATTTGCTAAAGTGCTGCCTGTCATCCCGGATTTGTCTACCGTCATGCTGCCCCGCGCCGAACAGAAACAACAGACCCGCCATGCGCTGCTCAACGCCGCCCATACCCTGATGGAAAGCGGACGGGGTTTCGGCAGCCTGAGCCTGCGGGAAGTAGCGCGCACCGCGGGCATCGTCCCTACAGGTTTCTATCGCCACTTCGACGACATGGATCAGTTGGGGCTCGCGCTGGTCAGTGAGGTCGGCCAGACATTTCGTGAAACCCTGCGTCTGGTGCGCCACAACGAATTCGTCATGGGCGGCCTGATCGAAGCGTCGGTTCGTATCTTTCTCGATGTCGTTGCCGCCAAGCGTGCGCAATTCCTGTTTCTGGCTCGCGAGCAATACGGCGGCTCGCGCCAGGTGCGGCAAGCGCTTTGCGCACTTCGCGATGGGATCAGTGCGGACCTGGCGGCAGACTTGGGCACCATGCCCAAATGGCAGCATCTGGATGCCGCATCGCTGTCGATCCTTGCAGACCTGGTCGTGAAAAGCGTGTTCGCCATGCTTCCTGAACTGATCGACCCGCCAAGCGAAGCACTGCCCGCACACCTGAAACCTCAGGCAAAGATCACTCACCAACTGCGCTTCATTTTCAGTGGGGCCAAACACTGGCGCGGACTGCCCAACACCGATTAGCTCTACGACTCATATTGGTGCAGTCAATCTGGATAGCACTATTCAGGTGCAAAATATTCCGCCCGGCGTTTCATTCCTACCTTTTCCGTCAGCTTTTTCCTACGCCTTGCACTGTTGGCAAGCCCCTTGCTCTGTCTTGAAGCATCGCAATTAGCTGGATGCCTTCCGATGCTGGTGATTCACAAAAGAATCGACTCTCAAACCGAATGGGCCGCCGAGCTGCATTTGAATTTCGAGGCGCGCAGTAAAAGCCGTCTGCGTTGCTATAGCGCTGACGGTGAAGATGTTGGCCTGTTCCTGGAGCGTGGTCAGCAACCACTTCACGACGGTGAGTTTCTACAGGCTGAAGACGGCCGTATCGTCCGCGTCTGCGCCCGTCCCGAACAATTGATGCACGTTACCTGCAGCAGCACCTTCGAACTGACCCGTGCTGCCTACCATTTGGGCAATCGCCACGTCGCACTGCAAGTGGGCGATGGCTGGCTGCGTTTGCTCGACGACTATGTGCTCAAGGCAATGCTCGATCAATTGGGCGCAACGACTGAATCGATTGAAGCGCCTTTCTCGCCGGAAACCGGGGCGTATGGCGGCGGTCATCATCACTCCCGAGCGGGTGAAGAAGACTTCAACTATCCGCCGAAACTGCACCAGTTTGGCGTGCGTATATGAACAGCGCCTGGGCGCTGCTGCGCCTGGCCAGTCCGCAATTACCGATTGGCGGCTACAGCTACTCCCAAGGCCTGGAAATGGCAGTGGAAAACCAGCGGGTGGTTGATCCGGCCAGCGCGTCACGCTGGATCAGCGACCAATTGCTGCTCAACCTCGCCCGTTTCGAAGCTCCGCTGCTGCTCGCTCATTGCATCGCAGCGGCTGAGGAAGACTGGTGTCAGTTGCTGCAACTGAGCGACGAGCATCGCGCCAGTCGGGAAACCCGCGAGCTGAATCTGGAAAGTCGGCAAATGGGCTACTCCTTGAAGCAGTTACTCATCGGCTTGCCTGAACTTGATCGTCCTGCGCGGGAGTTTCTGGCGCAAACCGAAGAGCCGCATCTGGCTCTGGGTTGGGCCTTGGCTGCTCGTGCCTGGCAGATCAGCCCGCAGGACGCTCTGGCCGCCTGGTTGTGGAGCTGGCTGGAAAACCAGCTCGCGGTCCTGATGAAAACCCTGCCGCTGGGTCAACAGGCTGCGCAACGCCTGACCAGCGAATTGCTGCCGTTGCTGCAACAAGCTCAACAGCACGCTACAGACCTTGATCCACAGCATATTGGCAGTGCCGCTTTCGGTCTGTCATTGGCGAGCATGGCCCATGAACGCCAATACAGCCGACTGTTTCGGTCCTGATCTTCTACATAACAGATGACTAACAGAGCTTAAGAACCAGAGCTCAACGGAGAACTAAATGAACAGCCAACCTCTGCGTGTCGGCATCGGTGGTCCGGTCGGGTCAGGCAAGACAGCCCTGACGCTGGCGCTGTGTCTGGCCCTGCGTGAGCGTTACAACCTCGCGGTGGTCACCAACGATATTTATACCCGTGAAGACGCTGACTTTCTGGTGCGCAACGAAGCCCTGGCACCAGAACGCATTATTGGTGTGGAAACCGGTGGCTGCCCGCACACGGCCATTCGCGAAGACGCGTCGATCAACCTCGAAGCAGTCGACCAGTTGAATCGCCGCTTTGAAGGGCTGGACCTGATCATTGTCGAGTCCGGTGGTGACAACCTTTCAGCCACCTTCAGCCCGGAGCTCTCAGACCTGACCATCTACGTGATCGACGTTTCGGCGGGCGACAAACTGCCACGCAAAGGCGGACCGGGCATCTGCAAATCCGACCTGCTGGTGATCAACAAGATCGATCTCGCGCCGCTGGTGGGCGCGTCCCTGGAAATGATGGATAGCGACACGAAGAAAATGCGCGGCGAAAAACCTTTCGTGTTCAGTAACCAGAAAACCGGCCAGGGTCTGGAACAGATCATCGCCTTCATCGAACGCCAGGGTCTGTTGACCAACGCGGCCTGATTTTCACTCCCTCAAGGAAGCTTTGCATGAACTACAAACAAGCCCTCGGCACCCTTGCTCTGCTGCTGGTTCCAGCACTGGCCTTCGCTCACCCCGGACATGGCGATAATGGCCTCGTCGCCGGTATCAGCCACCCGATTGGTGGTCTGGATCACTTGTTGGCCATGTTGGCCGTCGGCCTGTGGGCCGCTCAACAGAAAGGCGCGGCTCGCTGGGCACTGCCTTGCACCTTCGTCGGCACCATGCTGATCGGTGGTTTGCTGGGTTTCGAAGGCCTGAACCTGCCAGCGCTGGAAAGCGGCATCGCGGCTTCGGTGCTGGCCTTGGGTCTGGCCGTGGCACTGGCGATTCGTCCACCGCTGTTCATGGCCGTAGGGGCGACTGCGCTGTTCGCGCTGTTCCACGGTGTTGCACACGGTCTTGAGCTGCCAGACATGTCCAGCCCGGTCGCCTACGCCATCGGCTTCGTAGTCGCCACTGCCGCCCTGCACGCTGCCGGCTATGCCGTCGTACGCTACCTGCCCACTGCGGCTGCGCCGTTGGTGCGGATTGCCGGTGCTGCCTCGGCGGCTGCGGGTGTGTGGTTGCTGGCTGCTTGATTCACCGAGTCAAACCCTCTCGCCAACAAGTTGCCTCCTACCTTGAAAGCGCCAGGCTGAGCCATCGCGCCAAAAGGTAGGAGCGAACTTGTTCGCGAGACGGCAAACATGATTCACCGCGTCAAACCCTCTCGCCAACAAGTTGCCTCCTACCTTGAAAGCACCAGGCTGAGCCACCGCGCCAAAAGGTAGGAGCGAACTTGTTCGCGAGACGGCATGCCTGAAGAACCGCGTGAGATTCTCTCGTCAACAAGTTGCCTCCTACCTTGAAAGCGCCAGGCTGAGCCATCGCGCAAAAGGTAGGAGCGAACTTGTTCGCGAGATGGCAAACCCGATTCACCGCGTCAAACCCTTTCGCCAACAAGTTGCCTCCTACCTTGAAAGCGCCAGGCTGAGCCACCGCGCCAAAAGGTAGGAGCGAACTTGTTCGCGAGACGGCAAACCCGATTCACCGCGTCAAACCCTCTCGCCAACAAGTTGCCTCCTGCCTTGAAAGCGCCAGGCTGAGCCACCGCGCCAAAAGGTAGGAGCGAACTTGTTCGCGAGACGGCAAACCCGATTCACCGCGTCAACCCTCTCGCCAACAAGTTGCCTCCTACCTTGAAAGGGCCAGGCTGAGCCACCGCGCCAAAAGGTAGGAGCGAACTTGTTCGCGAGGCGGCAAACCCGATTCACCGCGTCAAACCCTTTCGCCAACAAGTTGCCTCCTACCTTGAAAGCGCCAGGCTGAGCCACCTCGCCAAAAGGTAGGAGCGAACTTGTTCGCGAGAGGGCAAACCCGATTCACCGCGTCAAACCCTCTCGTCAACAAGTTGCCTCCTACCTTGAAAGCGCCAGGCTGAGCCATCGCGCCAAAAGGTAGGAGCGAACTTGTTCGCGAGATGGCAAACATGATTCACCGCGTCAAACCCTCTCGCTACAAGCGCGCTCCTACAGTCTGGCACTAGCTGCTACCATGTCGCGCAATTCGCCCCTGCCGTGACGCCTGCCGATGCCAGATGTTTCCAGCTCCGCCCTTCACCCTGACTTGAACGCCGTTTTCGCCAGCGTTCAGGCGCACTTCCTGCAAACCATCGTGCCGGTATGGCTTGGCCCTGGCTGGAATGCACATCTGGCGCTGCCCTATGAAGCGGTCGATGCGGCACACCAACCACTGCCACCTCAGCGCTATCGGGCCATGGCCTGTGCGCGGCAGTTATTTCTGTTTTCCAGCCTGATCGATCACCCCGCAGTGCCTGAAGCGGCCACTCGTGCCGCCGCACTGTTTCGCTCACTGCAACGGCACTTCCATGATGCCGAGCACGGCGGCTGGTTCTACAGCATCGACCCGCAAGGCGTGCCGCTGGACCGTCGCAAGGATCTCTACACCCACGCCTTTATCATTTTTGCGTGCGCACATTACTGGGCCAGGGTTCGCGAACCCTTGGTCGAGTCAGTGCTCAATGCAGCTCTGGATGTCGTCGCAGAGCAATTTGCCGATGATGACGGGCTTTATGAAGCCGTGCTTGGTGAGGACTGGACAGCGCTCGGCAGCGGACCGTTGCAGAATCCATTGATGCACCTGGCCGAAGCGCTCCTGGCTACCGTTGAGGTGCGTGAGGACGAGGCGACACTGGCGACACTGAACGAACTGGCAGCCGCCATGCAACGGCGCTTCGTGGATAGCGAACACGGGGTGATGCTGGAGAAACCGCTGGAGGCTGTGGATAACTGGTACGAGCCCGGTCATCAGTTTGAATGGTACTTCCTGCTGGAGTCGTCACCGCACTTACGCGGTAGCGCGCTGCATCAGTCGCTGAGCACGGCGTTCATTCATGCCGAAGCCCAAGGGGTCGACGCGCAGACCGGTGCCGTGGCGGCTGCCTTGACCAGCGATGGGCGTATTCAGGACGGCACCCAGCGTATCTGGGCACAGGCCGAGTATTTGCGGGCGCTGACGTTACGGCCCGATAGCGAAGTGATGCTGGGTAAACAGTTACTGGCATTGCAGAAGCGATTCCTGCACGCCAGCGGCTGGAACGAGTGTCTGGACGCCAATGGTCAGATCAGCCGCAGCGACATGCCATCGACTACGCCTTATCACCTGGCGACGTGTTACATCGGGTTGGCGGAGTATTTCGGGGGCTGATCCACAACTCGGTTGGCCACGGTGCGGGAATTCATGTCTGCCCCCAAGCTCACGAGCATGCAAATCCCGACGTGGGACCGGCTTTAGCCGGGAAAGGCGTCATTGCTGACAATGCAAATGTGTTGCCTGCACTGGCCCCTTCCCGGCTAAAGCCGGTCCCACGTCATTGCATCGCTCAAATCAACCGCGATTACGATCAACCGCAAAGCCTGCCCAGGTCTGGCTGACTGGCATCAATTCCAGGCTGTTGATATTCACGTGGGCCGGGGTGTTCATGATCCAGAAGATGGTCTCCGCGATGTCCTGCGGCTGGATCGCTTCTGCACCGGCGTAAGTCGCGTCGTATTTGCTTTGATCCCCACCGAAGCGCACCAGTGAGAACTCACTTTCGCACAGGCCTGGTTCAAGGTTGGTAACGCGCACACCCGTACCGATCAAATCGTTGCGCAGGTTGAGCGAGAACTGCCCGACGAAAGCTTTGGTGCCGCCGTAAACATTGCCGCCCGGGTACGGATAGTTACCCGCCACCGAACCCACGTTCACGATGCTTGCACCGCGACCATGAGCAATCAGGCGCGAGAGCAGCAGACGAGTGCTGTAGACCAGGCCTTTGATGTTGGTGTCGATCATGGTGTCCCAGTCATCCAGGCTGCACTTGGGCGCAGGATCGATACCCAGAGCAAGGCCGGCGTTGTTGATCAACCCCTGAATGGTCGCGAACTCGGCAGGCAGGCTTTCAATGGCCGCTTCCATGGCGGCGCGATCACGTACGTCCAGCACCAGCGTGTGCACTTTGGTCTGCTTGGACAGTTCAGCGCTGAGGGCATTGAGACGCTCTTCACGGCGACCGGTCAGCACCAGCGACCAGCCCGCTTGTGCGAAGCGACGGGCACAGGCTTCGCCAAACCCGGAAGTAGCGCCAGTAATGAACACAGTGGAAGTCATTTCATTCTCCTGATGTGCCGCACCTGAGTGCAGACCGGTTAATAACGATAAATAAACAAGCCCAGCAGAATGCCCGCCCAAAGAGGTCTGGAGCAAGTCTGTGGATAAAACAATGTACTTTTTGTACAAAAAACAACCAGAGACCGCCGGACCAGTCGTAGCTGGGGTCAAACGGGGTTTTACCCACGTTATCCACAGCCAGGCCCACAATATCCGTGGGCAACTCTCTCCTGCACAGCCCGCGGATTGCGGGGGCTGAAGGAGCGCCAGAGCGGTTTTTCCCTTGACGTCATTTCCTTCCCGTGTAACTCCAATGAAACATCAGCAAAGACGAAATTCTCTCGTAACAGCTTAAGGCTATATCCGCTGCCGGTTTGCGAACTATTTCCAACGCTTGCCCACAGACTTATCCACAGGCAGAGGACGCAAAATACCTGTATGAAAAACCAGCCCTGGCAACGTTGACAAATGGCCTCAAAGCACACCCAAAAAGCACTGTACATATTTTAACCAAAAGCCTACAGACCACGTTCTACGAGGCCTGCAGCCAGATGCTCCCACGTTATTCACAGGCAGTTCCACAGTAATCCTGAACAAGTCAAAAGCGTGACAAAACAAGCATTTGCAGCGGCTTTATGTCGCGGTTTGGCGACTCTTCAAAATTGTTTTCCACAATTCGCCGAGTGATGTTTGAGGGCACTCATCAGATCAACAGCAAACCATCGGACTTCACTTCATTCAGCACGAAAAAAGTCCGCACCTGCCGCACGCCTGGCAGCGCAATAATCTTCGTATTGTGTAGCTGGTTGAACGCCGGTAGATCCCGAACCCGGATTTTCATGAAGTAATCCACATCCCCCGCCACCAGCCAGCATTCCAGCACTTGTTGCAGTTCACGGGCGGCCGCTTCGAAGGTGGCAAAGCTTTCGGGTGTCGACCGGTCCAGCACCACACCGATAAGCACCACCGTGCCTTGCTGCACTGCATTGGGGTCAATCTGGGCGCGCACGCTTTTAATGATGCCGTTCTCGTAAAGCCGCCGCGTGTGGTTCCAGCACGCAGTGGTACTCAAACCAACCTTTTTGGCGAGGTCTGCATTGCTGATACGGCCATCGGCCTGCAGCGCCCGCAGGATCTTGCGCTCCTGCACCGTCACTTCAGGCGTTTGAGGCTGCTCTTTCATCGTCCGGGACCTCCTTGAATGAATGGGGCAGACCGGCATTCATGCGCAAATCGTGCCGGTACATGAACAACTACCCGCAAAAAACACCTCAGAGTGAATGTTCATCCGTACGGCTATCTCCACAGGTAAGACCTTCCGGTTCAAGGGCCTTAATAGGTAGGAAACCCCAGCGGACTTTCAGTAGTTTAGAACCCAGAAAAACGTGCACCTTCAAGCCGCCAGGAGCGCCGTCATGCTTGGGATATCGGAATCTGCAGTGTGGGTTAAAGCGCCCTCCCCGGAAGTTGGAGTCGTCATCGTTACGCGTGCCGGATTGCCCAGTTACATCAGCGAGCGTCTGCGCAGTGAGGTAGATGATTGGGATCAGGTCGCTTATCTGCACGTCAGAGAGCCCAACGAGTTTCTCGACGACTGGCTGAAGGCGGAATCGAGTCAAGCCGCACCCAACCTGGACACCCGCTGCCATGCCAGCCAACTTCTGCGCTCGGTGTCCAAAGGCTGTTACTTGCTTGATATCGAAGAAAGCCCATCGCCCCAACTCACCTGGCTAGGCTCGGTGTGCGGCCACAAGTTGCATGTGGTCAGGCTGGGGGAATCAGATTTTTCAACAGAAGCCATGGATCAGCAGGTTGAAGAGATACTGGCGAAGGTCAGCGCGTTGGCGAAGAACATTCTGGAGGAGCGGTTTATTGGGGTTTGATGAGGGGATTATTCATGTGGGAGCGGTGCTTGCCCGCGATAAGGCTAGGCGCGATCGACCTGCAATGCGCGGTGCTCTTATCGCGAGCAAGCTCTACTCCCACAAAAGAAGCAGCATTCCAATTCAAGCTATGAAGCCAAACTATCAACCATTACGGAAGATGAAGCTGTAAGCACTCAACGCAGGCACACCACCCAGGTGGGCGTAGAGCACTTTCGAGCCTTCCGGGAATTCGCCGTTGCGGACCATTTCGATCATGCCGTGCATCGACTTGCCTTCATACACAGGGTCAGTCAGTACGCCTTCGGTTCGAGCGCACAGGCGGATTGCTTCAAGGGTGCCTTCGTTCGGCAGACCATATTCCGGATAAGCGAAACGCGTATCGAGGATGACGTCGTCCTCGGTGATGTCCTGCCCCAGCTCCACGAGCTTCGCGGTGTTCTGTGCAATACGCAGAACCTGCGCCTTGGTCTTTTCCGGCTTGGCCGACGCATCGATACCGATCACCCGGCGGGCGCGACCGTCGGCGGCAAATCCCACCAGCATGCCCGCATGGGTGCTGCCGGTTACCGAGCAGACCACGATGTAATCGAACTTGAAGCCCAGCTCTTTTTCCTGCTCGCGGACTTCTTCGGCAAAGCCAACAAAGCCCAGTCCGCCGTAAGGATGTTCGGAACAACCAGCAGGAATCGGGAAAGGCTTCCCGCCGCTTTCCTCAACGTCCGACATGGCTTTTTCCCAACTCGGACGAATGCCGATGTCGAATCCGGCTGCGTCCAGGCGCACATCAGCGCCCATGATTC
The DNA here is from genome assembly GCF_900187575.1 of Pseudomonas sp. Irchel 3A5. Classification (NCBI taxonomy): domain Bacteria; kingdom Pseudomonadati; phylum Pseudomonadota; class Gammaproteobacteria; order Pseudomonadales; family Pseudomonadaceae; genus Pseudomonas; species Pseudomonas sp. Irchel 3A5. Next base: position 95,980 of record NZ_FYDU01000021.1, read on the forward strand.
GCGACATCTCGATGTTGCCGACCCGGTCATACACCGCATCGGAATAGTTGACCCAGTTCTCCTGAACCAGCACGCACTTCATGCCCAGGTGAGCAGCCACGGCAGCCACCTGACGCGTCTGGTTGGATTGAATGCCGCCAATGGACACCAGCGTGTCGCAGCCCTGCTCCAGCGCTTCTGGAATGAGGTACTCAAGCTTGCGGGTCTTGTTACCGCCAAAGGCCAGACCGCTGTTGCAGTCTTCACGCTTGGCATACAGATCGACCTTGCCACCCAAATGCGCACTGAGTCGTTTGAGAGGCGTGATGGGCGAAGGGCCAAACGTCAAAGGGTAGCGCTTGAATTTGCTCAGATTCATAACAGGGCTCCTTGATATTAAGAGTATCCAGGCACGTTCTGCAGTGCTTGCGATGGACTTAATGTTAAGGAAACGAGCAAAAAAACGGGTTGCAAACTGAAGGCTATTTTCGGCTCTTTATTAATCCATTAAAGATTTAGCCTAATTAAATTGTTAGGATTATTCTAATCACGCAATAAAAGATCACTACCGAAATGACTACCAGCGCAGACGCCAGCACTACCGACCGAATTGACCGGGCCATTCTCAAAGCCCTGCAAAAAGATGCCTCGATTTCTAACGTCGCGCTGGCGGAAAAGGTCAAGCTCAGCGCTCCTGCGTGCTTGCGACGGGTTGAACGGCTGAAGCAGGCAGGGCTGATCAAGAAGATTGTGGCGGTGCTGGATTACGAAGCGCTGGATGCGGGGATGGTGGTGATCATTGGGGTAGTGCTGGATCGCTCGACCCCGGAGTCATTCTCGGCGTTCGAGACCGCTGCGCAGAAAATCTCGGGCTGCATGGAGCTGCATGTGGTGACGGGGGAATTCGACTACCTGATGATGCTGCGTACCCGAGACAGCCAGAGCTTCAACCGACTGCACGCCGAGCAGTTGCTGTACCTGCCAGGCGTGCGCCAGATCCGCTCATTCATGGGGCTGCGTTCAGTGTTGTCGACGACGATGATTCCGTTGTGAGTTGAGACGGTGCAAAGCCGAAGGGATTAAATGCGATCTCTCAGGCATCGCACCGCCTTCAAAGGTAGGAGGCAACTTGTTGGCGAGAAAGGCTGGCGCGGTTCTCCAGACATGCCGCCTCGCGAACAAGTTCGCGCCTACCCAGGCATTGCGCAGTCTCAGGCTCACCGCGCTCAAAGGTAGGAGGCAACTTGTTGACGAGAGAGGCTGACGCGGTTCTTCAGGCATGCCGCCTCGCGAACAAGTTCGCTCCTACCAGGCATTGCGCAGTCTCAGGCTCACCGCGCTCAAAGGTAGGAGGCAACTTGTTGGCGAGAAAGGCTGACGGGTTCTCCAGACATGCCGCCTCGCGAACAAGTTCGCTCCTACCCAGGCATTGCGCAGTCGCAGGCTTACCGCGCTTAAAGGTAGGAGGCGACTTGTTGGCGAGAAAGGCTGACGCGGTTCTTCAGGCATGCCGCCTCGCGAACAAGTTCGCTCCTACCCACGCATTGCGCACCGCGCTCAAAGGTAGGAGGCAACTTGTTGGCGAGAAAGGCTGACGCGGTTCTCCAGGCCACGCTGCCTCGCGAACAAGTTCGCTCCTACCAGGCATTGCGTTGTCGCAGGCGTCACGCCGGCCTATCAATGCCCACCTAAATAAGCGTTACGTACCTCTTCATTCACCAGCAACTCCTGCCCCGTGCCGCTCAGGCGGATCTCGCCGTTGACCATCACATACGCCCGGTCCGACAGCTTCAGCGCGTGGTTGGCGTTTTGCTCGACGAGGAAGATGGTCATGCCGGTAGCTGCCAGTTCGCGCAGGGTGGCGAAGATCTGTTTGACGATGATGGGTGCCAGACCCAGGCTCGGCTCATCGAGCAGCAGCAGCTTTGGACGACTCATCAAGGCCCGTGCGATGGCGAGCATTTGCTGCTCACCACCGGACATGGTCATGGCCCGCTGATTACGTCGCTCCTTGAGACGCGGAAACAGTTCGAACATGCGTTGCATGTCTTCAGACGAATGTTTGTCGCCAATCGGGATGGTGCCCATCATCAGGTTCTCCTCGACTGACATGTCGGGGAACACCCGCCGCCCTTCCGGCGACTGCGCAATGCCGTTCGACGCGATGTAGTGCGACGATTTCTGGGTGATATCGGTGCCCTGATAAATAATCTGCCCACTCGCCGCCCGTGGCTGGCCGAAGATCGACATCAGCAGCGTGGATTTGCCCGCGCCGTTGGAGCCGATCAGGCTGACGGTTTCGCCTTCATTGATGTGCAACGAGACTTTTTTCAGGGCCTGAATCGGCCCGTAAAACACATCGATCTCTTTCATTTCGAGGATCGGCGTACTCATACCAGTTCCTCTTCATCTGCGCCCAGATACGCCGCAATCACCTTCGGATCGTTGCGAATCTGTTCAGGCCCACCGGTGGCAATCACGTTGCCATGGTCGAGCACCACAATATCGTCGGAAATACCCATGACCATGCCCATGTCGTGCTCGATCAGCACAATGGTCATGTCGTGTTCATCGCGCAGCAGGCGGATCATGCCGCTCAGTGCTTCGGTTTCCTGCGGGTTGAGGCCCGCCGCCGGTTCGTCCAGGCAAATCACCTGCGGCCGTGTGCACATGGCGCGGGCGATCTCCAGACGACGCTGCTGACCATAGGAAAGCTCGCCCGCCAGACGGTTAGCACAGTCCACCAGGTCCACCACTTCGAGCCAGTAGAACGCGGTGTTGATAGCGACTTCTTCAGCCTCGCGATAACCCTTGGTATTAAGGATGCCTGCCAGCAGATTACGGTTGACCCACATGTGCTGAGCGACCAGCAGGTTTTCCAGTACGGACATTTCCTTGAACAGGCGAATGTTCTGGAAAGTCCGCGCCAGCCCTGCCCGGTTCACCAGATGCGTACCGCCGAACATCTTGTAATAGACGCGACTGAGGAAGCTTTTCGGTGAGACAAAGTCTGTGCCTTTGAACGGTTCACCCAGCAGTTTGATCACGTTGGTGGTCTGGCCACGGGTGTGCAATTCGATGCGCCCGCCAGTGGCTTTGTAGAACCCGGTCAGGCAGTTGAAGACCGTGGTTTTGCCTGCGCCGTTAGGGCCGATCAGGGCAAAAATAGAATTGCGTCGTACTTGAATGCTGACGTCGCTGAGCGCCTTGATACCGCCAAAGTGCATCATCAGGTGCTCAACCGAAAGAACGATGTCGTTGCTCATGGCGCAACCCCCTTGCGTGGAGTAACCCCGGTACGTGAAACACGAATCAGGCCGCGCGGCCGCCAGATCATCATCAACACCATGAGTATCCCGAACAGCAACACACGGTATTCCGCAAAGCTGCGCAGTAACTCAGGGGCGACCGTCAACACAAACGCGGCAATGACCATGCCCATGGTCGACCCCATCCCGCCCAGTACCACAATGGCAAGGATCAATGCCGACTCGAAGAAGGTGAACGAGGTCGGGTTGATGAAGCCCTGATAGCTGGCGAAAAACACCCCTGCCAGGCCCGCAGTCGATGCGCCGATGGTGAAGGCCGAGAGTTTCACCAGCACATGGTTCAGGCCCATGGACCGGCAGGCAATCTCGTCTTCACGCAGCGCTTCCCAGGCACGGCCAATCGGCATGCGGGTCAGACGATGCTTGATGTAAAGCACCGCTAGGACGACCAGGAACAGCACCGCGTAGATGAAGATGAATTTGAGGTCGGGGTTGTAATCGAAACCGAAATACTCATGGATGGGCACCCCGCCGTCTTTGGCGCGACGTCCGAACTCCAGACCGAAGAAAGTCGGCGAAGGAACTGCAACGCCGTTTGGTCCACCGGTGAAAGACAGCCAGTTGTTCAGAACCAGCCGGATGATTTCACCAAAGCCCAGCGTGACGATGGCCAGATAATCACCGTGCATGCGCAACACCGGGAAGCCCAGTATGCAACCGGCCAACGCCGCAGCGATGGCTGCCAACGGCAACGCCGACCAGAAGCCCAGGCCGAGGTATTGATACCCCAGCGCCAGACCATAGGCACCAATGGCATAGAACGCCACGTACCCCAAGTCCAAAAGACCGGCCAGGCCCACCACGATATTCAGCCCCAGGCCGAGCAGTACGTAAATCAGGCCAAGAATGACGACCGTCAGCACGTATTTGTCGGCAAATACCGGGAACACCATCGCGATGACGATCATCGCCGGGATGATGAAACGCAGACGCGATTTGTAATCCGGAGGCAGCACATGAACACCAGAACCGGAGCTCTCGAAGCTCTGGGCGATGCTCAAGCCCTTAGGCGTCTGCATGAACAGGCTTAACAGCAGACGACCGACCATAACCACACTGACCAGAACGGCAACACGGGCAGGCTCAAGGTTAAAGCTGTAACCATCGAGCACCACGCCAACAATCGGACCGAAGACAATCAGCGCCAATAGACCCGCAATCACGGCATCGATCAGGCTTTGTTTGAAACTGACGGGTTTAGTAGGAGCAGACATATTTATACCTTCGCCACGAGTGGGCGACCCAGCAGGCCTTGAGGACGGAAAATCAGGATCAGTACCAACAGGCCGAAGCTGAACACGTCTTTGTAATCAGAGTTGATCAAACCGGAGAACTGCGACTCCGCAACTCCCAGGATCAACCCGCCCAGCATCGCCCCCGGCAGCGAACCGATGCCGCCCAGCACCGCCGCCGTGAACGCCTTGATACCAATGACGAAGCCCGCATAAAAGTCGAAAGTGCCGTAGTTCATGGTGATCAGCACACCGGCCAATGCGGCCATGGCTGCGCCGATGATGAACACGTAGGAAATCACCCGATCGGTATTGATGCCCAGAATGGATGCCATTTTGCGATCCTGTTGGGTCGCGCGGCACATCCGGCCCAGCTTGGTGTACTTGATGATGTAGGTCAGTACGCCCATGCCGACAAACGCAGCAATCAGGATGAATAACTTGGTGTAGGTGATCTGCACAAAGCCGCTGCCGACCTCAAAGCGCCAAGCGCCTTCGAGTAGTGTGGGCACACCTTGCTGTTTCGCTCCCTGACTGATTTGCGCATAGTTCTGCAGCACAAACGAAATGCCGATGGCGCTGATCAGGGGAGCGAGGCGTGTCGAGTTACGCAGTGGTTTGTAAGCCACACGCTCGATCACGAAGCCATAAACGCCGGTCACCACAATGGTGAAGATCAGCGTGCCGAGAATGAGGAAAGGGAAAGACTCCAGACCAAAAAATGAAAGGACGGCCAGGCCGATGGCGGCCAGGTACGCGGAGATCATGTACACATCGCCGTGGGCGAAGTTGATCATGCCGATGATGCCGTAGACCATCGTGTAACCGATGGCGATCAAACCGTAGACCGACCCGAGGGTCAGACCGTTGATCATTTGCTGCAGGAAAATACCGTCCATCACGCACGCTCACGAACTTGAAAGGCTAACGATGCAGTCCGAAGTTCCCTTGTGAGGAACAGCGGACCGTCATTCAGTAGCTGACAGAAGAACTTCGGGGTCGCGACCTTGCGCCCCCACTAACAAGACGCGCGAGCACCTTTGAGGTACTCGCGCGACTATGCGCTTTGCTTACTTCTGTTTTTCGAGCTGATGGTATTTACCGTCTTTGTCCCACTGGTAAACCACATAGTCGGAGACTTTCAGGTCGCCTTTGGTGTCCCAGGCTTTCTCGCCCATGACGGTTTTAACAGGGTGAGCTTTGAGCCACTTGCTGGCATCTTCGCCCTTGTTGGATTTGGCACCATTGAAGCCAGCGGCCAAGGCCTGGACCGAAGCGTAGGCATACAGGGTGTAGCCTTCAGGCTCGTAGCCGGATTTGCGGAACTCATCCACAACGGCTTTGCTGTCTGGCAGTACGCGTGGATCAGCGCCGAACGTCATGTACACGCCATCAACGTATTGCGCGCCGCCAGCGGTAGTCACCAACTCATCCGTTACGATACCGTCATCGGACATGAACTTGACGTCTTTCAGGCCTTGTTCACGCATCTGACGAACCAGAGGACCGGCTTCCGGGTGCAGACCGCCGAAGTAGACAACGTCCGCGCCGACAGAACGAATCTTGGTCACAAGGGCGCTGAAGTCTTTCTCGCCACGGGTCAGGCCTTCTTCCAGAACCGGTTTCACGCCGCGGGCAGTGAGCTGCTTGGCGGTCGCATCCGCCAGGCCTTTGCCATAGGTGTCCTTGTCATTGATGACGGCGATTTTCTTGCCTTTCAGAACATCGACAATGTAGTCGCCCGCGACGATACCTTGCTGGTCGTCACGACCGCACATGCGGAACATGGCGGTCAGGCCGCGCTCGGTCACTGTCGGGTTGGTAGAGCCAGGGGTAATCGCGATGATGCCGGCTTCGTCATAAACTTCCGAGGCTGGAATCGTTGACGAGGAGCAGAAGTGACCAACAACGCCAGCGACTTTGTCTGAAGCCGCTTTGTTAGCGACCGCAACGGCTTGCTTAGGCTCGCAAGCATCGTCATAAGCGGTCAATACGATCTTTTCCCCGTTAACGCCACCAGCCTTGTTGATCGCGTCGGCAGCTGCTTGAGCGCCTTTCATGTATTGCTGACCAAACGATGCGTTGGCGCCAGTCATTGGCCCCGCGACACCGATCTTCAGATCAGCCTGAGCAAACGAAGACACGCCTAATGCAGTAGCGACTGCAAGTGCAAGAAAGCCCTTTCTGTAAAACGTCTGCGACATGAGTGGTGCTCCTGAGATTTTTTTGATTAGCACTGCAACTACGGAGTTGCTCTGAGCAAGTGGCGTGCCATTCGTTTTTTATTCTGATGAAACTCACGGAATTGTTGCGTTCAGCCCGGCTAGAGCCTTTGACCACAGGGCATGCAACCCTCTATACGGAGCGAAGTACAACCTGAAAATAAAAAGGTGCAACCGCTGGCGAAATACGTAGCAACCTACGCATCACGCCACGTACAACCCTGCTGTAACAGCATGCGTCACCGATCTGCACACCGTCGGTGCGTTTGCGCTACGGGACGCACCAATTGAGGTTAGTGGAGGATATGAGCTACTGCGGAAAATCGCATCTTTTGGCTGCCCCAATCCTGTAGATACCGTCTTGACCCTCATCGAGCAAGCGCGATGTCAGGGTCATAGGGTTTCCCCGACTTGAGCACTCCGTACACCAGATGCAACAGCTTGCGCATGGCCGCACATATGATTTCCTTCGGGGCCTTCCCGTTCGCCTTCATGCGTGTTTTGAGGGCCATAAGGACCG
>NZ_FYDU01000022.1:0-92579 GCF_900187575.1 Pseudomonas sp. Irchel 3A5
AGCATTGGAACCACCTGATCCCATCCCGAACTCAGTAGTGAAACGATGTATCGCCGATGGTAGTGTGGGGTTTCCCCATGTGAGAGTAGGTCATCGTCAAGATTAAATTCCAGAACCCCTGATCGCTCACGCGTTCAGGGGTTTTGTTTTAGTAGAAGCCATAGAATTTCGCCGATGCGTTACTTCAGTAACGGATCAGCTACAGAATTTCTTGACGACCATAGAACATTGGAACCACCTGATCCCATCCCGAACTCAGCAGTGAAACGATGTATCGCCGATGGTAGTGTGGGGTTTCCCCATGTGAGAGTAGGTCATCGTCAAGATTAATTTCCGAAACCCCCGATCGCTAACGCGATCGGGGGTTTTGTCTTTTAGGCCTGCCAAAAGCAGCCTTAGCAGTCGAATAGCTTACGTACGTTCTTCATGGCGTCGTCAGCAAAGGCCTGAAGGAATGCCTCGAAGTCAGTCAAGGTTTCAGGCCCTCCACTGGCGGGCTCGCCGATGATTGTCCAGGTAGCAACGCATTGAGCGGGTCCTTTCTCTTCAACGTTCATGGCAGCCCACAAGTTGCCAATGTTGAGACTGGTATAGATCAGCGACCAGGTCATGCTCATCTCTTCGTTGTTACGAGAATTGAGCTGCTCAATGACGATGTTTCCATCCTTGAAAAGCTTCTTGCGTACTGAGCGTATGCCTGTGCCGTAAACCTCACACGCTTCCAATGCAGGGATGAAAACCGGGAAGCCCGAAAAGTTACCCACGATGCTCCAAACGCTTTGAGCATCACTGGCCACTTCAACCGAGGACACCACACGCTGTCCTTCAGGGTTTCTGATCAAGGTATCGGGTTCTAGCTGTTTAGTAAGTGTCATGTCGTTCTCCTGAGTTTTGGGGAGTCAAATGAAGGCAATTTCTTTCAGGTACAGGCAGCCCCTGCGGAGTAGTGCCGGGTCTTTGCGGGGATAGCGCTCGCCCATCTGCTCTACGCCTGCCTTGGCATTGCTGAACTCGATCATCGAGATATCGCCAATGTCTTCCTCGAAGCCGCTCAGATAAAAACCCAGCACCCCGAATAACGCGTTCTGGCTATCGACACGGCCGAGCTGGGCTTGCCACTGCGGGATGCTGACCATCTGGAAATCGCGGCCCGCCTCGCGAAACGAATCGACGTAGTCGGCCCATGTCAGTGGTTCAGGGTTATGCAGATTGAACACGGCCTGTCCGGCTTGATAACGGCTTGCGTGAAAACCCACGAAGCGCGCCAGGAAGTCCACGGGCATCAGATCGAAGTTCATGACTAACTGTGGAACCTGTCCCAACTGCAGTGACCCCTTCAACATCAGCAGCAAGCGGTTTTTTTGGGGTTGGCAGACGCCGCTGATACTGTTGAAGCCGATGTTTCCAGGGCGATAGATGTTTACCTGTACGCCCTCGTTAACCGCGTGCTGCAGAATGCGTTCCGCGACCCATTTCGAGAGGTTGTAACCGTTCTTGATGTAAATGGGCGGGGTCGCTGCGGCAGGCTGCTCCAGAACTCGCCCCTGATCGTCGACGGTGCTGCACGCCGACAGCGTGGAGATGAAATTGAAGATCTTCTTGCTGCGTCCTTCACACAAACGCAGGCATTCGAAGATAGGGGCAACATTGTCGCGAGCCAGTGTTTCGTAATCCTGCACATGGTTTACGTTGGCTGCGTTGTGTATGAGCGCCCCAAAGTCTCGATCCAGGCGCTCATAAACCGTATTACTCAGGCCAAGCTGTGGCTGGCTGACATCTGCTGGGTAGACGGTTACCCGACTCAGGTCCAGATGCTCAAGCCGATTTTCCCGCAGCGCCTCCATAAAGCGCTGCTGCGCACTTTGCCCGGTAGACTCACGCACGAGGCAGGCAACCTCGCTCGCCCCCCATGCGACCAATGCTTCAACGATGTGCACCCCAAGAAAACCATTGGCTCCGGTGACGATCACTTTACGAACATCACCTGATTGGCTGACCGGCAACACTAGCAACTCAAACGCTTTATCCGCATCGCTCAGCGCCTGCTTGCTGACAGTGCCCGCAGTTGCGTTATGACATTGGAGCAGGCCAGCCAGGGTTAGCAGTGTTGGAGCTTCGATGAAGCGATTGATCGGGACGCTATGACCAAAACGTTCGCGAATGCCTAACAACAATCGGGACAGCAGTATCGAATGCCCGCCGAGGTTGAAAAAGCTTTCATCGGTGGAAATCTCCGTGCTCTGTATACCCAGCAACTCTGCCCAAAGGTCGAGCAACTGCTCTTCCAGCTCCGTCTCCGGTAGGCGCCGTTGTTGCGGGTCAGCCTGCGGAACGGGCATCTCAAGCAGAGCTTTACGATCCACTTTGCCGTTACTGGCGTACGGCATGTTCGGCAGTAATGTGTAGGCTGTTGGCCGCATATAACTCGGCAACGCCGTTTCGACATGCTTGCGTAAACGGGTGACCAGCGTAGACGTATCGTGATCCGCCGCCGGAGTAACAAAGGCCAGGATCTGTCGCCGGTCATTAATGACCACTGCGACTTGGCGACACCAACGGCTGTCGCGCAAACAGTGTTCTATCTCTTCTGGCTCGACGCGAAAGCCTCGGATCTTCACCTGATTGTCGAGCCGACCGCAGAGCTCGATACCCTGTTCGGTCCATTTGCCGATATCACCCGTGCGGTATGCGCGCACCTGCTCGCCCGTTGGTAGTGATAGCAGCACATAGCGCTCAGCGGTCAGCGTTGGGTTAGCGATATAACCCAGGCACACACCCGGGCCAACGATGTAAAGCTCACCCTGGGTGTGGTCCGGGACCGGCTGCAATTGCTCGTCCAGGATCAGCACCTTGCTGTTGGCAATGGGGCGTCCTAAATGACGATTGCTGCTGTCGGGCCGAAACTGGCCCGCAGTAATTAGCACCGTGGCTTCAGTTGGACCGTAGAGATTGTGGAAGGAGCAGGTCGCAGCCAGGCGATTGATAACCTCTGGCTCGCAGACATCCCCACCGGTCATCACGTATTCAATGCCTGATGGCATGTCTGTTGGCAGAACGCTCAGCAATGCAGGAGGCAGAAAGGCGTGACTGATACCCCGCTGAATCAGCCCCAGCAATTGCAGTGGATCGCGTCGTTGATCTTCAGTGGCTACCACTAATTCGCCACCACAGAGCAAAGTCGGAAATATATCGATGACCGACGAATCAAAGCTCAGTGTCGAAAACTGCAACACTCGACTCTGCCGTGACAGCCTGACGTAATCGATGTACCACGCCGTGAAGTGACTGAGATTACCCTGACTCAGCAACACACCTTTGGGTTTCCCGGTAGTGCCAGACGTATAAAGCGCCATGCACGGCGCATTGATTTCTGCGGGCCCACTCACCGGAAGCTGAGTGGTGCTGCCGATCTCGATACCGCTGATGTCCAGCGCGGAAAACTCGGCAGTTGCCAGCGGGTGCGAGCCGTCGTGCAGCAGGACAATGGCGTCCGCGTTTTCCAGAATGTACTGCTGACGTGTCAGAGGCTGTTCCGGATCAAGGGGCAGATAAACGGCTCCGCAGCCCAGAATCGCCAATATCCCGGCAAACAACGCAGGTGACTTGGCCATACAAATACCAATCACCGGCGTTGTATCGAGCTGTTCGGCGAGCATCGGCAGCAGCAATTTCTGAATCGCAACGCTGTGAGCGTGCAACTCACGGTAGCTGATGTGCTGATCGCCGAAGGTTAGTGCAGTACGCTCGGCATGCTCTCGCAGGCTTTGCTCCAGACGGTCGATGAGCGACGTTTCTGCCAGTCTTGAAAGGTGCGGTTGGGCCGTCTGATTGAAACGGTGCTCGAAGAGCAGTTGATCAACCCTGAGCAGCGTGTGCTGATTTTCGCATTGGGGTGGTTCGACAGTCGCTGCCGAGTTTAAATACGTTGAGTCCCGGGACAGGCGACTGACCTGTAATGAGGCCATGTCGACCAGCAAGGTCAGCGCTGCATCCCGCAGCATTCGACCATTACCTGAGTGTTCAATACGTAGCCACTGGCGAGCGATCAGGCGCTGGGCGGCAACCGATCCACACCAGCACAGCAGCTCCAGGCGCACCAGGCCGGTTTCTGCATCCGGGCTGGTCCCGACGCGTAACGCCAAATGGTCACCCCGGAAAACCTGACCGACAGATACAGGTAACTCCAGGCTACCGTCATCTATCAGCAAAGACGCCGTATGAGCGATGCAGACGTCCAGCTCCGGCGCAGCCTTCAGGTGGTCAACGAGATGACCCTGGCTTCGCAGCTCCTGAGTCAATTCACTCAGGGTCAGGCTTTGGCCGATGAGCACAATCTCAAGACGTCTCATTGCAGTGCTCCCGGTACCGGCAGGTAATCTGTCAGCGCGGTTCTGACGCAATGTGAGTCGAGCATCGAGCTGATTTTGAAGAAGCGCAGGATATTGCCAACCAGTGGGTGATGGCTGTTGATCGGAAAGCTCAGAGCGACGACATCTTCCTTGAGGGCCTGCTTGATGGCGGGCACGACGTTCAGGTTTTCGATCAGGTTGAAATCAAAGCTCTTCTGAATGTCGTTAGTCAGGTACTGCGCAATAAACACCGGCAGGATGCGCGCGATACACTCGCGATCCTCCTGTGCTGCGCTTTGCCAATAAATACACACCAACCGCGCCCAGAACCCGGAGTGCCTGCCTTCATCCAGCAGATGGTCAGCCATCAGCCCTTTGATGGATTGTTTGACCGAATCGTCCTTGGCGAAGGCAGCCACATCATTCGTTACCGTGTTTTCCGCGATGGCTACGCAGATCAGTTCTACAGCACTCTGCAAGTGCTCCGGGGCCAGCTTGACTGCAGCAGGGATAGCGCGACTCAGTTCGATCTCTTGCGGCAAAGCGATAGGCTCGATGCCCGTCATCGCGATGGTTTGCTGCATGAAATCCATGGCCACCAGCGCGTGGTAATCCTCATCAATCACGACAGTCATCGCGTCATAGCGGCAAGCGAACGGGAAGGGGATGGCGAAGCGGTTCTTGGCGATGCTGCGGGCGGTCTTGTCGACGATTTCCGTTTCGAAAATCACCACATCGTTGATGAACTTGTAGAGGGTCTGCACCAGCACGTAATCACGCAGTTGCGCGCATTCATGGGTGAAGGTATCGCTCAGCACCAAAGGTTGACGGCTGAGTGGGTAGATCAGCTTTTCATCGTTTTCGAGCATGCGCCTTGGGCGCGTACGAATCGTAGCGCGACCTTCCCAGGCATCGACGAACGACAGATAGTCTTCGGCTTTCATGATGGGCTTCCTTGTCTGCTCAGATCAGAGAAGGGGCAGATGTGCATGCTGATTCGCAGCCTGTCCCAGAGCGCGATGCGGCTCTCGATGGCTGCAATGGCGGCCTGATACACCTCAAGCTGCCGTTGCTCATCGCCTGCTATCAGGCGCGCCAGAAATGCTTCGGCTGCCGGCCCGTGATCCTCGGAGTCGACCTCGATATGGCGTTCCAGGTAATAACGAAAGGTGGGTGCTTGCTCGACGGTGATGCCCCTGTCATCGAGGATGCTCTGAAACATCTGTGGGATGACGCTTTCGCGACCATGCAGAAAGGCCGCTGCGACGCTGTGCGCCGGTGCATGCAGCGCCACTTCAAGGGTGTGGCTGACAAACTTGCAGGCGGCTTCGCTTGCTTCCACGTGCTGCAAGGCCGTCGCGTAGTGCATGCCCTTTTTCTGTAGTTCGACAAAGCGCTCGACCTGCAGGGTGTTTGCTCCGACTTCACGCATGGCGTCCAGATACAGCTCGAAGTGGCTGTAATGTCCGTGCTCCGGTCTGTCGTCGGACTCTTCACCCAGCACGATTTCATTGATCAGTCGTGCGGCTTTTGCATCACCGGGCGGCAGCCAGGGCAATTGCGTGCAGGTCAACTCCTGTTGCAGGCGCTTGGTCAGTGACATGAAGTCCCATACGGCGAAAACATGGGTTTCCATGAAGCGCCTGAGCACTTCAATTGAGTTGATTTCGGAAAATATCGGGTGTTGACCCAGTTCCGATTTCAAGCGGGTTAGTTGCAGTTCCTGTTGGTACATGACGATCCCTCGAATTAATAACATCAGGCGGTAATGCTCTGGTGTATCAGTGTGTGGCTAACCGTATTAGTGCGTGTGGGTGAAGGCGTTAATAACGATTTATGAAGCGTGAACAGAGTTCGCTTACGTGCATCTCGCGATGGTGCGCCCGCTTGTTCCGGCGCTTGTAAGCGCTTGCGCTGGAAAAGGGCATCTGCACATCGCTCGGTTTTCAGCAGGTATGTCCGACGCTTCGTATAAAACTTAGAACATGAATAAGTTTAAGGGCAAATATTATTTTAATTATTTGTGTGGTGAATAACTTGGGCGCGAGCGGGTACTTATAAAACGTTTGAATAAGTTTTATAAGCGCGAAAGCAACCCTTTCGACTCACTAGAGCCAAAATTAATAATAATGAGCGCGTGCTCCGCTCAGCGTTGCTTGAGTTGCAATGATTCAACTTATTTAATAGTGATGGGCGTTATTGGCGTGAGCCTTCAATAATGCTGCGCCCAGCGGCAGAACTCCTTTCCCGGTGACTGTTTTCATGCCCGTCACTTCTTGGGCGATCAACCAGAATCAGGTGGTGCTGCGCTGGCCCGCCCGACCGTGGTCATGGCGAGTTTGACTCATTCGGCTGGGAGGCTGGTCCTGCAGGGATAGGACAAACAGCGATAAGGAACGCGAGGAACGGCTGAAAATGCAGTAAGCCTTCAGACAGGCAAACGCGACCAAGCATCTGCAATGCTCAATCACGCGTGAAAGAAGGGAGAGGGTCTAACTGGTGCGGTTTTTCGCTTTGCGTGCTGGCAATGGCTGAGCATTTGCCTGGCTACGTAAATACTGAGTGACAGCTTTCACACCTCGGTTGAGGTGCAGTTGCAGGGCCTGCACGGCTTCTTCGACATTTCTGTCCTGGGCAAGGTTGAGTAATTCCCAGTGGTCATCCTGTGCCAGCTTGCCCAGACCCATGGCTTCGAGATTGAAGCGCAGAAAGCGCTCTTCTTCATTCAAGCCTTGCTCGACCACTTTCATCAGCCGCTTATTGGAAGCTTTGGCGTAAAGCGCCATATGAAACATACGGTTAAGCCTGCCTATCTCGGCATAGTCGGTTACGACTTCAAGCTCTTCAATACAACGTCGCGCCAAGGCCAGGTCGTCGGCATCGAGCAGCGGGATCGATAGGCGAATAGCCTCGGACTCAAGCAGAATCCGCAGCGCATATGCGTCAACTGCGTCTTCGCCAATCAACGGGGCCACGACGCCACCTTTGTGTAGCTCAACGGTCAGCAATGACTGGGCTTCCAACTGACGAAGTGCTTCGCGCACAGGCATGCGGCTCACGCCAAACAACGTTGCAAGCTCCTGCTGACGCAGTGCGGTCCCGGCCGGTAAACGCCCGTCCAGAATAGCGCTGCGCAGTTTTTCCTCGATCACGGCCCTGGCTAAATGCGCAGGCGGATGTTCATCGCCTATGATCGCGCGCAATAGGCTTTCTCTAGCGGTGTTGGGCATCGAGGCTTATCTTCATGAGTGCTGTTATTGGATCCAATTGACCCTAGGTCCTGCTCTATAGGTTGTCAAACCGCCAGCACGTAAGTCAGCGATCCATGGTCATGACTGCCGTTCCTTTGCGGGCGCTCATGAAGCATAGCGTGCCGCCAGCCATCGTTAGTGCGGCCAGGACATAAAACATCGTCGCGGGCGGTGTGTTGATCAGCAGATAGCCGCAAATCACCGGGCTCAGTGCGCCGCCGAAGGCAGCGAGGTTCTGCGCGCCGTAATAGCTGCCGCGCAAGGCCTCGGGCGCTATTGTATCGACGAATAAATATTCGGCGGGGTATATGATCATTTCCCCGAGCGTAAAAATGAACATCGCGATGCACCACGTCAGCATGCTGTTCGAGAAACTGAAACCGATCAGGCCAAACACGAACAGTCCGATGCCGACACAAATCCACCCGGCGAGCCTTTCACGCTTTAGCCAGCGGCCGATCTGATATTGCAGAAGGATCACGGTGACGGCATTGCAGGCCAATATGGCAGACAGAATGTGCAGCGCATCTTTCTGCGCATGAGTTACCAGCAGAAACTGTGACAGGTAAAGCGTGAACCTTCCGTGAACGATGGTGCTGAGCAGGCTGCCGCAGGTGAACAGAATCAGTGTGCGGTCGCTTTTCAGAATACGGAGCGTGTTGATGAAGTTCTGGGGTTTAACGTTGTCGGCAGGCGTTACTGGCGCGATTCCCACCATCAGAAACACGCTACCCAACGCAATTGCCCCGGCAATCAGAAACGGCGCGAGGGGGAGGTATCCGGCGATGAGTACCCCCAGCATCGGCCCGGTCGCATAGCCGATATTGGTCAGGGTGTAGCGCAACGAGAACACCTTGGCGCGCAGGCCGATGGGCAGGTTTTCGCTGATGATCGCTTTGGAACCGATGAGAAACAGCGCTGACGCGGCTTCGGTGATCACCAATGTCAGGGTGGTCAGGTAAACGTTGTGGGCAAAGGTCAGCAAGGTGAAACCGATGGCGCTTGAAAGCATTGCCACGATCAGCAGCCGGCGTTTGTCCAGACGGTCGATGATGTACCCGCCATAGAGCCCAAGCAGCGTGGCGAGAAAGACCGCGATGCCCATCAGCAACCCGACATCTTGCTGGTTCAGCCCTAGTCGATTACTCAGGAACAACGTCAGCAAAGGGCTGGTGATCGCACGGCTGACAACGATGGTCAGTGAGCAGATCAGCAGGCGACGGATGACAAGGGAATACGTGGCCACGCGGTGTTTACGTCCTGAAGGAATAATGCCCGGCAAGCTTATAGTCAAAGCAGGCTGGCGTCAGTGTCGGCGACTATCATGCTCGTGGAACCGGCTTTAGCCGGGAAAACGATATTTGCTGAAGACTCATTTTCAGCGTCTGTCCCGGCCTCTTCCCGGCTACAGCCGGTGCCACGACATCGCACATGATTTGTGAGAGTTCTATGTTGGCCTGCAAGCGATGTACACCAGATCAAGGCCAATCTGTGGGAGCCGAGCTTGCTCGCGATAAGGCTAGCGCGGTAGGCAGATATACCGCGCTATCGTTTATCGCGAGCAAGCCCGGCTCCCACAGGAGGGTGACCATCTTGAGGTTCCTTAACCCTTCATCCCCGGTAATCCCCAGTTCTGCAAGGGGAAGTCAGCCAGCGACTTCAGGATCAGGTCTGCATGCTCATACTGCTCCAGCGGCATGTGCGAATCGGGTACCGCAACGGCGTACATGCCGGCAGCCTTGGCGGCAGTCACACCGAATGGCGAGTCTTCGAACACCAGGCAATCAGCAGGCGCGATGCCCAGGCGGCGAGCGGCGACCAGGAAAATGTCCGGCGCAGGTTTGGCTGCGCCGACTTCCGGATCGTCTGCCGTCACCACCGTCTCGAACAGTTCGAACCAGGCGCGGTGCATCTGGATTTTGGCTTTGAAATAGTGGACCGATGAGCTGGTGCCCACGGCGATGGGAATATTGTTAGCCGCAAGATGCCGCACCAAGGCCTCAGCCCCGTGCATTGCGGGCGCTTTCGGGAAACGCTCATCCAGCATCGGCGCGCGAATTTCAAGGAACTCATCCACTGAAAGTGGCAGTTCCAGCGCCTCGATCACATAACTCGCGAAGTCCTGCGCGCCGCGGCCAATCGTGTGCTGCTTGACGGCCCAGTCAAATGTGCGGCCATACCGGCTGGCGATCAGATGCGTGACTTCGGTGTAGACCCCTTCGGTGTCCAGCAACAAGCCGTCCATGTCGAAAATCACGGCCTTGATGGGGCCTCGCTCACTTTGCTGTTCAGTCATCGTCTCGGATCCTGTTATTTCAAACCGGGCCTCAGCCTAACGTCTGGAGCAAGACGATTGCTACCCCACAACTGAATGAAGGCAGTTTGCAACCAAACGGCCGAATCGCTGCCCAACAGCGGTAGAAAAGGATCATTCGTACACACAAAAGAGCGACAACGCTGGGCCACTAGAAGGGCACGATGATAATCTCTCGCCACTTTTCGCCCTTGCGTTGTGCTGCTTTGGTTGGCCTGGAATCAGGCTGCCGAAAAACCGGCAGAGGGTTCAGGGAAGAATTTTTCCAATTACTAGAAACGGATCTCTTCGAGTCAAAACATGAATAAA
Organism: Pseudomonas sp. Irchel 3A5; assembly: GCF_900187575.1. Classification (NCBI taxonomy): domain Bacteria; kingdom Pseudomonadati; phylum Pseudomonadota; class Gammaproteobacteria; order Pseudomonadales; family Pseudomonadaceae; genus Pseudomonas; species Pseudomonas sp. Irchel 3A5. Next base: position 10,224 of record NZ_FYDU01000022.1, read on the forward strand.
TCAGTAGGCATCGCAGCTGGCGTTATCGTTGTCGTCGGGGCGCTGGCCACCGCCGGAGCATGGTACACGGGCACCCGAATCGAAGGTGTACTGCGTGATTCGATCGAGCAGGGCAACCAGGAACTGGTGAAATCCCTCAAAGGTTCCGGCAGTGCTATCACGCTGGAAATGCTGTCGATTGATCGGCACCTGTTTAGCAGCACAGCGCACTACCGTGTACGCATTCACGACGAGAGCCTCACCACTGAGGATAAAAACGCCGAGTTCCTGTTCGTCGACAACATCGAACACGGCCCACTGCCTTTTTCTCGTTTGAAGAGCTTCAAGCTGCTGCCTGTCATGGCGCAGAGCAACTTCGAAATGGAACAAAGCCCCAGTGCTGCCAAGTGGTTTGCCATGAGCAAGGGCGTGAGTCCGGTTACCGGCCACGCCAGCATCGGCTATGACCGCTCTACCAGTGGCGCGCTGCTGTTGGCGCCGCTTGAGTTGAAAGACACGGACGGTACGTTCACCTTCTCGGGTCTGCGACTGGATACTGAAGCCAGCGCTGATGCCGAAAAAATCAAAGTGCTTGGCAAGATGGATGATTTCCAGCTGAACGTCACCTCGCCAGAAGGTGAGGATGTCGCGCTGGTTGCCAAAGGGCTAACCCTGGACATGGGGGGCACCAAAGGCAAATCCGGCTTCTATCTGGGCCATAACACTTTGAAAGTCGATAGCTTCGTGGGGCAGATTGCGGGGCTGGCACCTGTCGCGGTCAAAGACTTGACCGGTACCAGTCTGATTCAGGAAGAGGGCGGTACTCTTGCTGGGCAGGCGAGCTACAACCTCGGCATGATCAGCTACGACGGCAAGGACGTGGGCGCTTTGCAGTCGGCGTTCAAGTTCAGCAACTTTGACGTCGCCGCCTCAAAAGCGTTGTACGATTTTTATCAAACTAAAATCATGCCGCAGCAACAGGCCGCTTACGCTGCCGGTGAGCTGTATTTCCTGCAACTCAGCCCGGAGGACCAGCAGTTGATGGATGCGCAACTCATCAAACTGCTAGCCGCCAAGCCACACGTCGAGCTTGAAAGGCTTGCCGTCAAAACGGCTAATGGTGAAAGTCATCTGCGTGTTGCTGTGGATTTGACCGACACCGGTACCGAACAGCCATCGCCTGAGCGTTTCCGCAACGCCATCGCTCAGATGGACGCGCGACTGGTTCTGTCCAAACCGATGATCGGCGACTTGGCGGCCCTGCAAGCAAATCTCGCCGGGCAAACCGATCCAGCTGCAATTGCTGAACAGGCCAAAGCCGCTGGCGATATGGTGGGTGCTATGGCAGTCATGATGCAAGTGGCCAAGGTCGATGGCGATAACATCGTCTCAAACATGCAGTACGCCAATAACATCGTCGATTTCAACGGCCAGAAGATGCCCCCGGCTCAATTTATGGCTCTTATCATGGGCAAGGTCATGGGGATGGATATAGCACAGCCTCTTGGCGAGTAAGCATTTTGTAGGAGTTGGCTTGCCGCTTCGCTAGCAAGTCAGCCCCTACAGGTATTAGCGCAATGTCGTGGGACCGGCTTCAGCCGGGAAAAGGCCTGTACAGTCACTGAAAATGTGTCTTCAGAGATATCGCTTTCCCGGCTAAAGCCGGTCCCACGTCTGCTTGCAGGTGAACATGGAATCTCCTGCACAGGCCACTCTTCGTGGCACCGCTACTGCGTCAGTCCCACCAATGTATCCGCCAGCTTGCGGGTACGCTGCGATGTTCCTGCGGTCATCTCGCTTGAGCCTTCCAGCTCGGCCAGTAAACCGTTCAGCGTTCCCACTTCTGAAGATTGCTGTTCGATGTGCTGCGCTACCTTGCGGATCTCGTCGGCGAGCCGATCAATGTCGGTGCCTATCTCGCTGGCATTCTGCGACGTCTTTTGCGCCAGTTGACGAACTTCGTCGGCGACTACCGCAAAGCCTCGTCCCATTTCCCCTGCTCGTGCAGCCTCGATAGCCGCGTTGAGTGCCAGCAGATTGGTTTGCCCTGCGATTTGCTGAATCACCTGCACAATCGACTGAATCTTCAGGCTCGATTTAGCCAGTTCGCGCGAGCTAAGCACCACTTCGTCAGCCTGGCTCGTGAGGTTCTTGACCGTGTGACTGGCTCTGTCCATGGCCTTTTCCTGAGTGGAAATGGTCTGGCCCAGTTCGTCCATTGATACATGCAGCTCGCCGGAGTAGTGCCGCAGCTGGGTCGAGATTTCCTCCTGGTCGTGATGCGCCTTGACCAGCACTTCACCCAGATCGCTCAAGCCGTTGAACACTGGCTGTATGTGTTCATCCAGGCCATTGGCATCAATCGCACTTTTGAAATTGCGAACCTTGAACTGGTCGATCTGCTTGACGACCACCTGGCTCAAGCCCGCAAGCTTCTTGATTTGTCGACGCAGGAAAAACGCCTTGAACTCGCCGTAGTAGGCAATGAAGTTATCAATGTAATCGTCGCGAAAGACCTGATTGTCCGCGACCCGAAAGAAGAACACGGCGGTCAGTGTCTGGTTGAGGTTCAAGCCGAGAATTTCCCCAAAGGTGGAGAAACCCACCACAGGGGTATCGCCAAACACACCATTCATGCGGCTCAACTCGTTGCCGTTATTCAAGCGTCGCAGGATGCAGTCGCTGAGCAGGCCCACCAAGGGCTTCCCTGATTTGCCCTGCAGAAAACGGTCAAAGTCCTTGCGCGTGGCATCCACCATGGAGGTACGCCGAACCATGACCAACTCTTCGCCTGGCGCAACGTCACAGAACAGGTGCACTCGCTCGTTTGTATAGTCGATTTGCGCGATTGAACGAACGAACAGCTCTTCGCCCACGCGTATGGCGAATGAGTACTGGGCAAGCTGAGCTTCCAGTTGGCCCGGTTCGCATTTCAGGATTTCGCACAGCGCCGACACCATGCTGGTGATCTGTCCGCTGGAGGTCACCACCTGGCTGATGTAACGCTCTTCCAGCGAGGCCGTCAGTACGCTCATGCTGAACGGCGTCGGCTCAAAGTTCTGGCTTTTGAATACCCCGAAACGCACGTTTCTGGCGCTTTTGAGAAACACCACCTGGGCGTGATTCACATAACTGCGCTTGCCGTCATGAATGACCGTTTTCTTGAAGTCGCCTTTACCGCCTGCGGAGCCGCCGACGAACAGACACGGAAAGCGGCCTGATTCATACAGCGCTTCCATGAAGAACGATTCAGAGGCTGATAACCCGTCAAAGGTGGCGTACGCGAGCGTGTCGCGGTGGTCGATAGGCGTATTGATCGTCGTGCGCTTGATTGAGTCCGTCAGCCGTGCAATACGCTCGCGCATCGACATGCGCTTGCCAGGCGAGCGGATGTCTTCGCTGTGCAGGGGGATGTGCACGATTTCGGCTGACTGAATAACACTTGAGTCAAACAACGCCAGCACTACGCGATCCCACTGATCACCGGTTGCGCAATACAGCGCGTCATTCTTTGACGACAACTCGCCAGAGGTGGTGCACAAGCTGATGGCTGTGTTGGGAAAGCGCGCGCTGATGCTACGGGCAATTTGATCAATATCGATGTGTGGTGAAACGAATCCCGTCAGGTAAACAGGCTCGAAACTCACGGATGCAAGTTGTTCACTCAGGCTTCTGGCCGAAGTGATCAGGTTTAGAACACCGCCGGATCTGGCAGATGTGCCCCGGAGTCGAGAAAAAAAGCTCATGGCAGAACACTCAAGATTTAAAGGACAAAGTCTGGTCACGGGACATCGGCGCTGTATCGATTCAGCGTAGGGTTGTAATCATTGTTTTTTTGCATCGACACACGTGGGTACGTCATCGGTCTGACTGCCGATTCCAGGCAGAAACAGACATGGCGTTTTGCCTTAACGTTACCGAGGAAACGATAGCTTGCTTCGGGGGTTCTGCTGATTTACCCGACGAACCTCACCTGCTGGCAGACAAGGTTCGTGATGAGGGCTCTAGACTGGTGGTTGGCGGGGAATGTCGACCGGCGTCTCGTGCACATCGATCTCCGGTCGTACATTGCGCGACGAAATTTCCGTGCGCAGTTGTGGCAGGCTTTGGGGATATTGCTTGGCGATGAACGCAATCAAGCGTTCGCGCATGTGGCAGCGCGCATCCCAACTGCGTGACGAGTCGGCTGAACTCAACAGCACCCGCAGTTGCATGGCCTTGGCGTTGGTGTCGGCGACTTGCAGCACGCAAACACGGCCGTCCCACAAGTGCGGGATGTCTTCACAGATGCGCTGCACTTCCGCACGCAACTCTTCGACCGGCAGTGAGTAGTCCACCCAGACAAATACTGAACCGATCAGGCTTGAAGTGGCGCGGGTCCAGTTCTGGAACGGCTTTTCGATGAAGTACTGCAGCGGCACCACCATGCGCCGCTCATCCCAGATTTTGATGACCACGTAAGTGCCGCTGATTTCCTCCACGCGACCCCATTCACCTTCGACAATCACCACGTCGTCGAGGCGAATCGGCTGAGAAATGGCGATTTGCAGACCTGCAATCAAATTACCCAGCACCGGCTTGGCCGCAAAACCTGCCGCCAGACCGGCCAGGCCTGCCGATGCCAGCAGGCTGGTGCCAATCTTGGCCACGGGTGGGAAGCTCATGAGAATCAGACCGGTGCCGAACAGCAACACCAGCGCATTCAAGCAACGCACCAGCACCCGAACCTGAGTCTGTATTCGCCGCGCATGAAGGTTGTCTTCGATATCCAGCGGATTACGGATCGCGACCGTGTCGCCCACGGCTTTGACGCACCGGAGCACCAACCAGGTAAAACCGGCGGTGACCAACAGCCCGTTGACGTGACGCACAGTGCCGATCAGCACCAGATCGTCAGGTGCCGAGGTCCAGACTGTTTGCAAGGCCAGTAACGGCAGCAACCATAAGGTTGGACTGGCGGCGCGGTAGACCAGTTGTTGTGGCAGCACGAATGAGTTGGCGACACGGCGCATAACACTGAGCGCAATCCAGCGGATCAGCAACGCCAGTAACACCGCAACGCACGCGGCGATCAGGGTCTTCAGCCAAGGCAGAGGCACTGCCTCCAGCCAGCTCTGGGGCAACAAGTATTCCATCGACGGTATCCCGATCAGATATGACTTTGAGCCGAGCGGACCCTCTCGGATTCGGCCCGTCGGCCTCGATGGCGATAGTTGCCTGAAAAGTGTGAACCCCGCAAAGGCGCAAATGTTCCCCTGCGGTCGAATGGCTCTAGTTCAGCTCCTGGGTTATAGCACCCGAGCTAGAGACGTCGTGGTGTGACAGACGACTTTTTGACCGGCAACAAAAAACCCGCCGAAGCGGGTTTTCTTCAAGACCATTCCAACATCCTGTCGGTAAGCCCTCCGGGCCATGGTCGATCATCCTTGATCCTGTGCGCGTCCTGCGCATCAGTCGTTGGATCCAATCTTACTCAGGAACCCGCAGGCGCAATAGGGCGAATTGCCTCCTCTTCGTGTAAGCCTTTCGCTATAGATGCTAGTCGTTCTCATTAAGCCTGGGTTGAATGACTGCAATCTGAGGCGATATCGAGAGTTTGCGTAATATTTAGCAACAAACCTCCGGCTGAGCCTTGAGTCAGGGCGTAGCCACGTGAACAATGCGATACCTAATCATTACGCTGAGATCCACTGATGTCCATGCGTTCCCGTTTTCTGGCCTGGTTGATGCTGCCGTTGTTGGCGTTATGCAGTTCCAGCCTGTTGGCCGACACCGCCGATGGCGCAGCGCAAGCCCTGCATTTGCTTGATTACATTGGCGCGGACTACCCGTCGACGGTGGCGGAAAGCAAGGTGGTTGCAGAAGACGAATACCAGAAGCAGGTAGATGCACTGGGGGTTTTGCAGGGGCTGGTCGCAGCGCTGCCTGCGCGAGCAGAACGCGCCGAACTTGAAAAGGGCGTGTCCAGTCTCTCCGAAGCTGTGGCCAAAAAGCAGGATGGTGCTCTGATCACCCGTCAGGCTCGCCAATTGGGCGCGCGGTTGGCGGTGGCGTATGAAGTGAGTCAGGCACCGGTGATCACGCCGGACCCGACGCGGGGTGCGCCGCTGTACGCCCAGCATTGCTCGGTGTGCCATGGCGACGCTGGCGCGGGGGATGGCCCGGCCGGTATTGGTCTGGAGCCGCCGCCTTCGAATCTGCGCGACGCGGCCCGTCTGGATCGACTCAGCCTTTATGACCTTTATAACGCTGTAGGTCTGGGAATTTCCGGAACTGACATGCCGGCGTTCGCCGATCAACTGGATGACCGCCAGCGTTGGGATATCGCCACTTATATCGCGAGCTTCAGTGCGCAGCCGGTGGCAATACCCTTCAAAACTTACAACCTCGCGGACCTGGCGCGGCAAACCCCGCTGGAAGTCAGCGCCGCCGAGGGTGAACAGGCTGTTGCGACGTTCCGCGCTCAACGCGCCCAGCCTCCTCAGGTCCAGCGCGGCCCTGCGCAGTTGCTCGATTACACCAGCCAGACGCTGGATAAAAGCCTGGCGGCGTATCGTGCGGGCGATCACGAGCAGGCTTACGACTTGTCCGTCGCGGCCTACCTGGAAGGCTTTGAGCTGGTTGAAAGTTCGCTGGATAACGTCGACGCCAATGTTCGCAAAGACACCGAAAAGGCGTTGATGGCTTACCGTCAGTCCTTGCAGGACGGTTTGCCGCTGGAGCAGGCCGCACAGAAACTGGATTTCGCCAAAGCCAAACTTAAAGAGTCGGCGGGCCTGCTGGGCAGTGATGGCTTAAGCACGTCGCTGAGCTACATTTCTGGTCTGCTGATTCTGCTGCGTGAAGGCCTTGAGGCCATTCTGGTACTGGCGGCGATCCTTGCGTTCCTGCGTAACACGGGGCAGGAGTCAGCGGTCCGTAGCGTGAACATCGGCTGGGCGCTGGCATTGTTGGCGGGGCTTGGGACCTGGGCGCTGGCAGCGTACGTGATCGACGTCAGCGGCGCGCAACGGGAATTGCTTGAGGGCGCGACGGCGTTGTTTGCCAGTGTGATGGTCTTGTGGCTGGGTGTCTGGATGCACGACCGTCGTCATGCGGCAGCCTGGCAGGACTACATCAAGAGCAGCCTGGTGGGCGGCGGTGGTCGTTTCGGGTTCGCGATCCTGGCGTTCTTCTCGGTTTATCGCGAGTTGTTCGAAGTCATCCTGTTTTACGAAACCCTTTGGCTACAGGCTGGCCCGGCCGGGCACAACGCTGTTTTGGCGGGTGGCGCCACGGCATTGGTGTTGCTGATCGGTTTGGCTTGGATCATCCTGCGCGGCTCGGCCAAACTACCGTTGACTTTGTTCTTCGGTATCAACGCAGCACTGTTGTGTGCATTGTCGGTGGTGTTTGCCGGGCATGGCGTAAAAGCCCTGCAAGAAGCCGGCATTTTTGGAACGCGCCCTGTGCCGTTCTTCGAGTTCGACTGGCTGGGTATTCATGCCGACGCATACTCCCTGAGTGCGCAGTTGATAGCCTTGCTGGCGATTGCAGTGCTGTATGGTCGCAGCTGGTTGGCGGAGAAGCGCAGGGCGCAGACCGTGTAAGTTGCGAATTCCCGGTAGGAGCGAACTTGTTCGCGAGTCGTTGGCACAGACGATAGATAGCGTCTACCAGCCGAGGCGCTTCGCGAACAAGTTCGCTCCTACCCAGACTGTGAGTCACTAGAAAGGACACCTCCCATGCGCGTCTGGATCGATGCCGACGCTTGCCCCAAGGCAGCAAAAGAGCAGGTCATCAAGTTCGCGCTCAAGCGTCAATTCGAGGTGGTGCTGGTTGCCGGGCAGAGTCAGATCAAGCCCACGTACACCCTGGTCAAACTGATCGTCGTGCCCAGCGGCCCTGACGCTGCGGACGACTATCTGGTTGAACATGCCGTACCCGGCGAGTTGGTGATTTGCAGCGATGTGCCGCTCGCTGATCGTCTGGTCAAGAAGGGCGTCGCTGCGCTGGATCCCCGTGGCAAAGAGTTCGACACACAAAACATGGGCGACCGGCTCGCCGTGCGCAACCTGTTCACTGACCTGCGCGACCAAGGGCAGATGGGCGGCGGTCAGCCGCCTTATGGCGATCGCGAAAAACAGGCTTTCGCCAATTCCCTGGACCGTATTCTTACGCGGCTTACTCGCTAAGCATCCCGCTAGGCGTCGCAGCCTAAAACGGTGCGTTCGCGCCTCAGAATGAATCACTCTGCACAGTCTGATCCTGCATAGTCAGCTTAAAGTGTGCAGAGTGAACATCGCTCGATATTGCCTCTGCCCACTTTTCTCCACTTCGCAACGTTGTCCGGAAACGGCCTGGTTATTGCTCTTGCACCAGCCTGCCGTTGAGTCCGAACCCCAACCTTGTCGATGTGGAGAAAAACGATATGAGTTCACCCAGCGAATTTCCCTTGAGCGAAGCCCCGCGTGAAGGACGCAAGGGGCTGCTGTCGATTTCCATGGTGTTGTTCAGTTTCACTTTCTTCACCGGCACCATGTTTGCGGGCGGCAAGCTGGGCATGGCGTTCAACTTCACCGACATGCTGTGGATCGCCGCCATCGGCAACAGCCTGTTGGCAATTTATGCCGCAGCGCTGGCCTTCATCGCCTCGCGCAGCGGTCTGAACACTGTATTGATGGGGCGCTTCTGTTTTGGCGAAGCGGGCAGCCGGCTGTCCGATGTGCTGCTCGGTTTCGCCGAGCTGGGCTGGTACGCGTGGGGCACCGCGACGGTGGCCATCGTGTTGGTGAAAATGCTCGGTCTGGCCGAAGGCTTCACCTCGCCATTGATGATCTTGTTCGGTCTGGGCTTCAGCATCACGGCAATCATCGGCTACAAAGGGCTGGACGTACTGTCGCGTGTGTCGGTGCCGCTCATGTTCGTGCTGCTGGTCATCTCCATGTACATCGCCACCCGTGATATTGGCGGCTTCCAGGGCTTGGCGGCAGTCATCCCTCACGAGACCATGACGCTTTCAGCCGCCATCACCATGGTCTTCGGGACGTTCGCCAGTGGCGCAACTCAGGCCACCAACTGGACACGTCTGTCACGCAGCGGACGCGTGGCCGTGACCGCCAGCGTCGTTGCCTTTCTGTTGGGCAACGGTTTGATGGTCGTCGCTGGCGCGTGGTGTGCGATGGTTTATCAGCAGGCCGATATCGTAGAAGTGATGATGCTTCAGGGCCTGTCGTTCGCCGCAGTGGTCATGCTTTGTCTGAACCTGTGGACCATTCAGGGGCCGACCATCTACAACGTTTCGGCGGCGGCCTGCCACCTGTTGCGCAGCGAGCGGCGCCGGACCATGACGTTGATTGCTGCGGCGCTCGGTATCGTGCTGGCCATCGGTGGCATGTACGAGATGCTGATTCCCTTTCTGGTGCTGCTGGGTTCGATCATCCCGCCGATTGGCGGCGTGATCATGGCGGACTTCTGGTACCGCCATCACGGCAAATACCCGGCGTTGGCCAGCGTTACGCTGCCACGCTACAACCTGCTCGGTCTGTCGGCTTATGCCGTTGGTGCGGCATTGGCGTACTTCTCGCCCTGGATTGCGCCGTTGGTGGGCATTGCTGCTTCGGCCATCTGCTACATCGTGCTGCTTGAGGTGACCGGCAAGCGCAGCATGGTCGCTGGCGTACAGGAGGAGCTTTGAGCCTGACCGTTGAAGAAATTCTCCAGCTCCCGGGGCTTGAGGAAATGGTCGTACGTGCAGGTTCAGCCAACCTGCATCGTAGCGTGCGCTGGTCGTACGTTGCCGAGAACGAAGGTATTGCCGACTGGATCATGGGCGGCGAGCTGGTTTTCATCACCGGCATCAATTGCCTGCGCGATGAGGCCAATCTCCTGCGCATGGTGCAGGAGGGCGATGCCAGCGGTATTGCCGGGCTGGTGATTCTGACCGGGGATGCCTACATCCAGCAGATCCCTGAGTCCGTGATCATGCTGGCGGAGCAATGCGGTTTGCCGCTGATCGAACAACCGTATCTATTGAAGATGGTCATCGTTACCCACCTGATCGGCACGGCGTTGGTGCAAATGGCGCAGACCAAGCGTTCGCGCCACGACATCCTCGGCCAGTTACTCAGCGGTGATTACCCAAGCCTGAGCATCGCCCGACAAAGGGCCGCGCATTTGCGCCTGCCGCTGGAGGTGCCCCGGCGTCTGGTTGCGCTGCGCCTGTCGGCGGTGAGCGTGTTGTTCGACAGCCATGCCCCGGAGGCTGCGGAACGGTTGCTGCAACAAACCCGGCAGGCAGTGCTCGACCATCTCGACGCCTGGAATCGAGCTTTGCCGGACGCTTTGCCGGTCATCGTCCAGGGCGACTTGTTCATTTTGCTGTTGCCCAGGCTTGAAGCGATTCGCAGTGAGCTGGAGCGGCTGTATCGCGAGCTCGCGTCGGTGCTGGGCGGCATGGCGTTGTTCATGGGGCTGGCCAATCCAGTCGACGACTGCGGGCAATACCGTCAGGCGCTGAATGAGGCTCGCCAGGCGCTGGATGTTGCCGAACACTTGCGACCCGCCAGCGGCCTTTGCGATTTCAGCGAACTGGGTGTGTTACGGCTGCTGCAGGCGGTTACTGATCGCTCGATCATCGACAGCTTCGTCAAACAGATCCTCGGTCCGCTGATCGAGACCAACCGCAAGCAGCCCCACAGCCTGATCGAAACACTGGACGCCTTGCTCCAGGAAAACGGCAACGGACTTAGGGCCGCCCAGCGCCTTGGCATCCATCGCAACACCCTCAACCAACGTATTCAGCGTATCGAGCAGCTCAGCGGGCAAGCCCTCGACGACGCTAATTTTCGAATGAACGCTTCGGTTGCGCTGCTGGTATGGCGCATGTCCGAGGCTCAGCGACAGGAATAGTCATGAACATCATCAATGCCACGTTGCGTAAAACCCAGGGGCTGCACACCATCACCTGGGAAAACGGCTGCATCACAGCCATCACCGCTCAGGCAGAAAGCGTGCTGCCTGCGTCAAATGACATCGACGCCTGCGGCCAGCTAGTCATTGCGCCATTGGTGGAGCCGCACATTCACCTGGACGCAACGCTGACCGCCGGTGAGCCTGAGTGGAACATGAGCGGGACCCTGTTCGAAGGCATAGAGCGCTGGGGTCAACGCAAGGAAACCATTACCCACGAAGACACCAAGCAACGCGCCCACACCACCATCCGCATGTTGGCCGAGCATGGCATCCAGCATGTTCGAACCCATATCGATGTCACCGACCCGACGTTGGGCGCACTCAAGGCAATGCTTGAAGTGCGTGAAGAAGCCCGCCATCTGATTGATCTGCAGATCGTTGCCTTTCCTCAGGAGGGCATCGAATCCTACGAGAGTGGGCGTGAATTGATGACCCGTGCCGTGGAAATGGGAGCCGATGTGGTGGGCGGTATCCCGCATTTCGAAAACACCCGCGAGCAGGGCGTCAGCTCTATCAGGTTCCTGATGGATCTGGCTGAGCGAACCGGTTGTCTGGTGGACGTGCATTGCGACGAAACCGATGACCCCAACTCACGCTTTCTCGAAGTGCTGGCTGAAGAAGCACGGGTACGTGGCATGGGCAGCCGAGTAACGGCCAGCCACACCACGGCGATGGGTTCTTATGACAATGCGTATTGCTCGAAGCTGTTCCGGCTACTGAAAAGGTCGGGCATCAACTTCGTTTCCTGCCCGACCGAGAGTATTCACCTGCAAGGTCGTTTCGACACGTACCCCAAGCGCCGCGGCCTGACCCGCGTCGCAGAGCTGGACCGTGCCGGGATGAACGTGTGCTTTGGTCAGGATTCGATCAAGGACCCGTGGTATCCACTGGGCAATGGCAACATCCTGCGCATACTGGATGCCGGTTTGCACATCTGCCACATGATGGGCTTCGAGGATTTGGCACGCAGTCTGGATCTGGTTACTGACAACAGCGCCAGAACTCTTAATCTGGGCGAGCGTTATGGCATTGCGGTGGGCCGTCCGGCGAACCTGGTGATCCTGGATGCCGAAAGTGATTACGAAGCGGTGCGCCGTCAGGCCAAGGCGCGAGTGTCGATCAGAGGCGGGAAAGTGCTGATGACGCGTGTGCCGGAGCGAGTGGAGTTTAGTTAGGCCCTATCGCGAACACTGTTTTGTAGGAGCTGCCGAAGGCTGCGAATAGCGGAGTGTCATCATTACTGTTTCGCAGCCTTCGGCAGCTCCTACAAAGGAGTAGTCCAAACTTATTATTCGTGCGTCAACTCCAGCACCCGGTCCACCAGCTTGTTGATCCCGGCGGCCGCCTCGCCGATGGTTTTAGCAACCATATAGGCAGGCGTACTGACCAGTTTGCGGGCTTTGTCTTCTACGATATCGGTCACTTCGCACTCTTGGTGTTCACCCTTCATCAGCGTGATGGCCTGTGCGGTTTCAGCATCGTTGCCGATGGTGCAGGTCACGCCCGGTCCGTAGATTTTGGCCGCCAGCGCAGGACTGATGCAGATCAGCCCGACCGGCTTGCCCGCTTCAGCGAATGCTTCGGCCAATGCCAGGACCTCAGCCTGTACCTTGCAGTCAGCGCCGGCGGTGGCAAAGTCAGAAAGGTTCTTGGCAGCGCCGAATCCGCCAGGGATGATCAGTGCATCGAACTCTGTGACGTCTGCTTCGCGGATGTCCTCGATGGCACCGCGGGCGATACGCGCCGACTCCACCAGCACATTGCGAGTCTCCGGCATTTCTTCGCCGGTCAGGTGGTTGACCACATGGTGCTGCGTGATGTTGGGCGCAAAGCATTGCACCGCTGCGCCGCGTTGATCAAGGCGCAGCAGCGTCAGCACGCTTTCATGAATTTCTGCGCCGTCATAGACACCACAGCCGGACAAAATCACGGCGACTTTCTTTTGCATGATCATTCTCCCTATCGAGCGCAGCGGTCCGCTCAAGACTTTTACCTGATCTTGGGACAAGCGTCTGGGGCGGGGATTCAATCCAATGCACTGCGTCCTGAAACTAAGCAGAAAACGATTTACTTGTAGGAGCTGCCGAAGGCTGCGATGGCGGTGTGTCAGGCTGAATGCTTTCGCAGCCTTCGGCAGCTACAGAAAAGCATTCCAAGTCAGGTAGCTGTATTTTTTATAGAAGGTGGGGCATGAGGAGGGGACTTGCTGACGAGCGCAATGCCGGGGCATTGCGCTCGTGGTGGACTTAGCGGTCGCCGTGTTTCTTGCTTTCGGCGGGCACTTCAACGGTGACTTCAGCCGGCACGTGGTTCACGACACCAGCGTCGGCTTCTGCGGCTGCTGCCATGGAAGCAGCTGCGGCTTCTTCTCTGGCAATACGCGCGTTCTTGAAACGACGACGCAGCCAAAGGGCCAACCCGAGCACCAGCAATGTGCCGAGTACCCACAGCTCATACTTCTTGATATTGCCCAGCATGCCTTCGAGCACTGCGCCGAAATGATAAGCCGCATACCCGAGCGCCGTGGCCCAGACAGCCGCGCCGATACCGTTAAGGATCAGGTAACGCAGTGGCGGGTAGCCCGACAGGCCGATGGCCACTGGCATGACGGTACGCAGCCCGTAAACAAAACGAAAGCTCAATACCCAGAGGTCCGGGTGCCTGCGTATATGCGCCAGCGCCTTGTCGCCCATGAGCTGCCATCGCGGTTTGCGCGCCAGGATTTTGCGGCCGTGCCTGCGCCCCATGTAGTACCAGAGCTGGTCGCCTGCATAGCTTCCGAAGAACGCCACGACCACGACCAGTTTGATGTCCATGTATTCACGGAACGCCAGAAATCCAGCGAGAACCAGAATGGTCTCGCCTTCAAAGAAGGTGCCGATGAAGAGGGCGAAGTAGCCAAATTCGTGCAAGAAATTCTGGAGCATTGTCTGGATGCTGGCGAAATGAACGCGCAGCCTAACTCGGCCAAGGCATTCAGGAAAGTGTGTAAATGTGTCTCGACGTTAATCTTTCCTACAAGGACAATGGCAAACACCTCAACTGCGGCCCCGAGTCGCATGCTGGCCCACGACTGTCACACATTAGTCATAATGGCCGCTTATAACTGTCACGCTTGCCCGTGTACGCGGGCTCAGGAGTCTCGCCGTGAGCTTTACCCCCGCCAATCGCCTCTTTCCTCTAACCCGCCTGCGTCGCAATCGTCGCGATGATTTCTCTCGTCGTCTGGTCCGTGAAAACGTTTTGACTGTCGATGACCTGATTCTTCCCGTATTTGTACTCGATGGTGAAAACCGTCGTGAAGAAGTGGCTTCGATGCCTGGCGTGGAGCGCCTGAGTATCGATCTGCTGCTGGAAGAGGCGCAGAAGTGGGTCGCACTGGGCATTCCAGCGCTGGCGTTGTTCCCTGTGACGCCGGTCGAGAAGAAAACCCTGGATGGCGCCGAAGCCTGGAATCCGGACGGTATTGCCCAGCGCGCCACCCGAGCGCTGCGTGACCGCTTCCCGGAGCTGGGCGTCATCACTGACGTGGCACTGGATCCGTTCACGACCCACGGTCAGGACGGGATTCTCGACGAAGAAGGCTACGTGCAGAACGACATCACTGTCGACGCGCTGGTCAAGCAAGCGTTGTCCCATGCCGATGCAGGTGCGCAGGTTGTAGCGCCTTCCGACATGATGGACGGTCGAATTCAGGCCATTCGCGAAGCACTGGAACTGGCCGGGCACGTCAACGTGCGGATCATGGCTTACTCTGCCAAGTATGCCAGCGCCTATTACGGGCCATTCCGCGATGCGGTCGGCTCAGCATTGAATCTGGGCAAGGCCAACAAGGCGTCTTACCAAATGGATCCGGCCAACAGCGATGAAGCGCTGCATGAAGTGGCCGCGGATCTGGCTGAAGGCGCGGACATGGTCATGGTCAAACCGGGCATGCCTTATCTGGACATCCTTCATCGGGTCAAGGATGAGTTCAAAGTGCCGACATTTGTTTATCAGGTCAGCGGCGAGTACGCGATGCACATGGCCGCCATCCAGAATGGCTGGCTGAGTGAAGGCGTTATTCTTGAATCGCTCACCGCTTTCAAACGCGCAGGGGCTGACGGCATCCTCACTTATTTCGCCGTCCGCGCTGCAGAATTGTTAAAAGGGCAATAGCCGTACAGGAACATTCATGAATACCGAAGGACTCACCGAAGCTGCTGTTGAAGTCAACGATCAGGAAGTTCTGACTGTGGTCGAGCCAAGCATTGAGGTTTTACCCGCAATCGTCGAGACGCCACCGGTTCCGGCCCTTGTCGTGCCGAATCTGGATGACAGCAGTCTGTACATCCATCGTGAACTGTCGCAGCTCAAGTTCAACATTCGCGTGTTGGAACAGGCACTGGATGAGTCCTATCCGCTGCTGGAGCGGCTCAAGTTTCTGCTGATCTTCTCCAGCAACCTCGATGAGTTCTTCGAAATTCGTGTCGCCGGTCTGAAGAAACAGATCACTTTCGCCCGCGAACAAGCTGGCGCCGATGGTCTGCAACCGCATCAGGCCCTGGCCCGCATCAGTGAGCTGGTGCACGGCCACGTTGATCGCCAATACGCGATCCTCAATGACATCCTGCTGCCTGAGCTTGAAAAGCATCAGGTACGCTTCATCCGTCGTCGTCACTGGACGGCCAAGCTCAAGGCGTGGGTTCGTCGTTATTTCCGTGACGAAATCGCGCCGATCATCACGCCCATCGGCCTGGATCCTACTCACCCGTTCCCGCTGCTGGTTAACAAGAGCCTGAACTTCATCGTCGAACTGGAAGGCATCGATGCTTTCGGTCGTGACTCCGGTCTGGCGATCATTCCAGCTCCGCGCCTGTTGCCGCGTGTGATCAAGGTGCCGGAAGACGTCGGCGGCGCTGGGGATAACTTCGTATTCCTGTCATCGATGATCCACGCTCATGCGGACGATCTGTTTCAGGGCATGAAGGTCAAGGGCTGTTACCAGTTCCGTCTGACCCGTAACGCCGACTTGGCGCTGGACTCCGAAGATGTGGAAGACCTTGCCCGTGCGCTGCGTGGCGAGTTGTTCTCCCGTCGTTATGGTGATGCGGTCCGTCTGGAAGTGGCCGATACCTGTCCAAAGCATCTGTCCGACTATCTGCTCAAACAGTTCAACCTGTCCGAGTCCGAGTTGTATCAGGTCAACGGCCCGGTCAACCTGACGCGTCTGTTCAGCATTACCGGTCTGGACAGCCATCCGGAACTGCAATACCAGCCGTTTACCCCGGCCATTCCAAAGCTGCTGCAAAACAGCGAGAACATTTTCAACGTGATCGGCAAGCAGGACATTCTGCTGCTGCATCCTTACGAATCCTTCACGCCGGTGGTCGATCTGCTGCGTCAGGCCGCCAAAGACCCGCACGTCCTGGCTGTCCGCCAGACCCTGTATCGCAGCGGTGCCAACTCGGAAATCGTTGATGCATTGGTAGACGCGGCCCGCAACGGTAAAGAGGTCACTGCGGTGATCGAGTTGCGTGCGCGATTTGACGAAGAGTCCAACCTGCAACTGGCCAGCCGTTTACAAGCTGCCGGTGCGGTAGTGATCTACGGCGTTGTCGGCTTCAAGACCCACGCCAAAATGATGCTGATCCTGCGTCGCGAGGCGGGGGAAATTGTTCGCTATGCGCATTTGGGCACCGGTAACTACCACGCGGGCAACGCCCGTCTGTACACCGACTACAGCCTGCTGACATCCGACGACGCGTTGTGCGAAGACGTTGGCAAAATGTTCAGTCAGTTGATCGGTATGGGTAAAACCCTGCGCATGAAGAAACTGCTGCATGCGCCGTTCACGCTGAAGAAGGGCATGCTCGACATGATTGCCCGGGAAACCCAGTTCGCCGTGGACGGCAAGCCGGCGCACATCATTGCCAAGTTCAACTCGCTGACCGATCCGAAGATCATCCGCGCGTTGTACAAGGCCAGTCAGTCTGGCGTGCGTATTGATCTGGTGGTGCGCGGTATGTGCTGTCTGCGGCCGGGTATTCCGGGCGTGTCTCACAACATCCATGTGCGCTCCATCATTGGTCGCTTCCTGGAGCACACCCGGGTGTTCTACTTCCTCAATGGCGGCGACGAGCAGATGTATCTGTCGAGTGCCGACTGGATGGAGCGCAACCTCGACAAGCGCGTCGAGACTTGCTTCCCGGTAGAGGGCAGGAAGCTAATCCTGCGCGTGAAGAAAGAGCTCGAGCTTTATCTGACCGACAACACCCACAGCTGGCTCCTGCAGCCGGATGGCACCTACGTGCGAAGCACCCCGACTGGCAATCAGAATGCCCGCAACGTTCAGGCGACCCTGCTGGAGCGCCTGAGCAACCCGGTCCTCAGCGTACGCTGAGGACGATACCGACCCGGGTCAGCCACTCCGCTTCCAGCGCGAAGTCGGCCTGGGTCAGTTGGTTGTTTTCCAGCCAGCCTTCCGGGAATACCACATCAAGATTGTTGCCGCTGGCGGTGAGCTCCGGCTGGGGCATTTCCTGTACGCCACGAATGTGGTGAAACAGGATCGCGAAGCGCAACAGCACGCATAGACGAATCAGTTTTTCGCCCTCTGCGCCGAAGTCGGCAAACTTGTCCTTGGGAATATTACGGCGGTGGCCGCGCACCAGCAGTGCAAGCATTTGCTGATCTTCCCGTGAGAATCCCGACAGGTCGGAATGCTCGATCAGGTAAGCGCCATGCTTGTGGTAGTGATAGTGGGCGATGTCGAGGCCGACTTCATGGACCTTGGCTGCCCAACTGAGCAGTTCCCGGTAACTGTCATCTTCCAGCCCCCAGGCATGAGCGACCTGCTCAAGGGCGTGCAGAGCCTTTCGCTCCACACGAGCGGCCTGTTCAAGGTCAACATGGTAACGCTCCATCAGCGAGCTTAGCGTGCGCTCACGGACGTCTTCATGGTGATGACGGCCCATCAGGTCGTACAGCACACCTTCACGCAGCGCGCCTTCGCAGTGATCCATGCGCTGCAGTTCCAGTGCGTCGAAGATCGCTTCGAGGATCGCCAGGCCTGCCGGGAAGATCGAGCGGCGATCCGGCTTGATGCCGTCGAAATCGATCTTCTCCACATCACCCAGTTTGAACAGCTTGCGCTTGAGCCATGCGAGGCCGTCGGCATTCACTTCACCTGAGCCCTGACCGTTGGCCTTGAGCGCCAGACCGATCGCACGAATGGTGCCCGACGAACCGATCGCCTCATCCCACTTCAGGCGATGCAGGGCGTGTTCGATGCTCATGATTTCCAGGCGCGCAGCGGTGTAGGCCTGTGCATAGCGTGCCGGGGTGATCTTGCCGTCCTTGAAATAGCGCTGGGTGAAACTCACGCAACCCATCTGCAGGCTTTCACGCAGCAGCGGTTCAAAGCGCTGACCGATGATGAATTCGGTACTGCCACCGCCGATATCCGCCACCAGGCGTTTGCCGGGGGTGTCAGCCAAGGTATGGGACACCCCGAGATAAATCAGGCGGGCTTCTTCACGGCCGGAAATCACTTCCACCGGATGGCCGAGAATTTCCTCGGCGCGAACGATGAATTCATTACGGTTACGTGCTTCGCGCAGGGCGTTGGTACCCACGATGCGGACCGCACCCAACGGCAGACCGTTGATCAGTTGAGCAAAACGCTTGAGGCAGTCGAGCCCGCGCTGCATGGATTCTTCGTTGAGTTGTCGCTCTTCGTTGATGCCAGCCGCCAGTTGAACCTTCTCTCCAAGGCGCTCCAGGATGCGGATATCCCCGGAGTTGGCTTGAGCTACCACCATGTGGAAGCTGTTCGAGCCCAGGTCAATGGCAGCGATCAGGGAAAGATTCTTGGCTTTGGATTGCGGCATGATCAGAAAATCTCGGTCGATAACCGCGCCATCGTGCCACGATCCATGGCTGCCGCCAACGCGAAGCTTTCAAGCTGGCGCTTGGCCTGCAATATCCATAACCCGGATCGATTAGTTGGTAGCGGCATTGTTGAATCAAAACCCGCCTTGTAGGAGCTGCCGAAGGCTGCGAAGCGGTGTGTCAGGGAAAATGCTTTCGCAGCCTTCGGCAGCTCCTACTAAAAGGGGCGTGCAAGTTTTAAGTGACCGGCAAGCTGGTCGTCGATTTGATCTCCGACAGGGCAACCGTCGAATTCACTTCCTGAATGCCCGGCACCAGCGAAAGTTTTTCAAAGAAGAACCGCTCGTACGCCTCAATGTCTGGCGTCACGATGCGCAGCAGGAAATCCACCGAGCCCATCAGCACATAGCACTCCAGCACTTCGGGGAAGCCGCGAATGGCTTCGGTGAACTCGGTGAAGTTCGAGCGTCCGTGAGCATTGAGCTTCACCTCGGCAAAGATCTGCGTATTGAGGCCGATCTTTTTGCGGTCCAGCAGCGATACCTGACGACGAATGACCCCTTCATCCTTGAGCCGCTGAATCCTGCGCCAGCAAGGCGATTGGGATAATCCCACCTGCTCGGCGATTTGCGCGCTGGATAGCGACGCGTCCTCCTGAAGCAGTGCAAGAATCTTGCGATCATAAGAATCCAGCTCAATGTGCATAACTATTTCTCTCTATGAAGCTATCGCGCATTAACAAGTCGTAACAAGACTAAATCATTCAATGATGGACCAGATATTTCTTTTTTGGCATGCAAGAATTTCTTCCAGTCATTAACCCTCTACAGCGCAGAGGTCAGCATGCCCACTCTCGAAGCCGTTACTTCACTGTCGCACCGCCCGGATACCTGGGCGGCGGATAACGCTCATTGCTGCGCCCGCTATCAGATTCTGATCGAAGCCGAGGCCGATTCACTGTGCCGAGTGCTGAACCTGTTTGCGATGCAGTACCTGATTCCTCATCAGGTCAACGTTCTGCAACAGGACGACGTATTGGGTATCGACGTTGAGATCGCCAATCTGACCTGGCACCGGGCGCAAGTCATTGCGGAGAAAATGCGCAGCCTGATCAATGTCTGCTCGGTGGAGTTGGAACAACTGGCCCAGCCGCACGTCTCAAACTCAACGGTTTCCCTCGCCGTCGGTTAGGCCTGGCAGAAAAAAAACGTAACTCATGTATACGCATATGCCGAAATAACTGACACGCTGGGGGCTACGCTTGGTTCGTTCGAGCCGAATTGTCCAAAGGAATCCGCATGTCAGTTCACGCCTCATCACAGGATCGTTGGCTGGATCTGAATGATCTGCTGCGCGATCTGGTCGCCGAAGGGTTTATCGATCAGAACAGTGCCGAAAACGCGCTGACCCACCGGCGCAGTGCCGCGAACCTGCAACTGCATCCGCTTGAGTTCATCGCCACGCAACAGCTCGACGATCTCAAACGACCAGGGCGCAAGCTGGATCTCGAAACCCTTACCGCCTGGCTTGCCGCGCAAAGCGGGCAGCCCTATTTGCGCATCGACCCGCTGAAGATCAAGGTCGCCTCGGTCACGCCATTGATGTCTTATGCCTTTGCCCAACGCCACAAGATTCTGGCGGTGGAGGTAGATCGCGACTCAGTGACCATCGCCAGCGCGCAGCCCTATGTGCATGGCTGGGAAGCTGACCTGACCCACGTGCTGAAACTGCCAATACGGCGTGTGGTGGCCAACCCGGTCGATATTCAGCGGCTGGCAGTTGAGTTTTATCGGCTGGCCAAGTCCGTCAGCGGTGCTGCCGCGACGGATCAGAAAATCAGCGGTATGGGCAACTTCGAACAGTTGCTCAAGCTGGGTGCCAGTGACCAGGAACCCGATGCGAACGACGCGCACATCGTCAATATTGTCGACTGGTTGTTCCAGTATGCGTTTCAGCAGCGGGCCAGTGATATTCATATCGAGCCGCGTCGGGAGCAGGGCACGGTGCGTTTTCGCATCGACGGCGTGCTGCACAACGTCTATCAATTTCCGGCGCAAGTGACCATGGCCATCGTCAGCCGCCTGAAAAGCCTTGGGCGCATGAACGTTGCCGAAAAGCGCAAGCCGCAGGACGGCCGGGTCAAGACCAGTACCCCTGATGGTGGCGAGGTTGAGCTGCGGCTTTCAACACTGCCGACAGCTTTCGGGGAAAAAATGGTCATGCGGATCTTCGATCCGGATGTACTGCTGAAAAACTTCGACCAGCTCGGTTTTTCCAGCGACGACCTGCGCCGCTGGGAAGGCATGACCCGTCAGCCCAACGGCATCATCCTGGTCACCGGGCCTACGGGTTCCGGCAAGACCACGACGCTTTACACCACGCTCAAGATGCTCGCGACGTCCGAAGTCAACCTGTGCACCATCGAAGACCCTATCGAGATGGTCGAGCCCGCGTTCAACCAGATGCAGGTCCAGCACAACATCGACCTGTCGTTCGCCAGCGGTGTGCGTGCACTGATGCGGCAAGACCCGGACATCATCATGATCGGCGAGATTCGTGACCTCGAGACTGCGGAAATGGCGATCCAGGCCGCGCTTACCGGTCACCTTGTGCTCTCGACATTGCATACCAACGACGCGCCAAGTGCTATCAGCCGGATGCTCGAACTTGGCGTGCCGCATTACCTGCTCAAAGCGACCATTCTCGGGGTCATGGCGCAGCGACTTGTGCGAACGTTGTGTCCGCACTGCAAAGCGCCCGTGCAACTGGATGAGGGCGACTGGCAGAGCCTGACCCGACCGTGGCAAGCGCCTGTGCCAGCCGGAGCGCATCGTGCGGTCGGTTGTGTCGAGTGTCGCGATACCGGCTACCGCGGCCGCGCCGGGGTATACGAGATCATGCTGATGTCCGAGGGCGTGCAAGGTTTGATCAGCGCCGACCTTGACCTCAGCGCGATGCGTCGCCAGGCATTCAAGGAGGGCATGCGCAGCTTGCGCTTGTCCGGCGCACAGAAAGTGTCGGCGGGGCTGACTACACTTGAGGAAGTGCTACGCGTGACGCCGCAGAGCGAGCAACGCTGAGGTTGGCTGGAATGCGCTTCCATTGGGCGGATCTCCGACGTGGGACCGGCTTTAGCCGGGAATAGGCCGATACTGCCGCTGCATCTATGTCGCCTGGCAGATAGCTTTCCCGGCTAAAGCCGGTCCCACGTCAGCGATTCGCATGCAGGCAAACATAAATCCCGCTCAGAAGATCACTCACATCCTGAACCAATATTTCGTTGAATCATTGGCTTTATGTGGCCGAAGTCTGACTAAATAGCGCCCTGATAAACGTTCGTAACCAACAGGGAAATGTTATGCAACTGGGCAGTGTGGTTTTACTCTTCGTTGCGCTGGCGATCGCCATCGTATTCATGGGCTTCAAGGTTGTGCCGCAGGGCTACCAGTGGACGGTTGAGCGCTTTGGCCGTTACACCACCACCCTCAAGCCGGGCCTGAACATCATTGTGCCGGTGATGGATCGCATCGGGCGCAAGATCAATGTCATGGAAAGCGTCCTCGACATCCCGCCTCAGGAAGTCATCACGGCTGACAACGCCACAGTACAAATCGATGCGGTGTGTTTCTTTCAGGTCGTGAACACTGCGCAGGCAGCTTACGAGGTAAACAACCTCGAACATGCCATTCGCAATCTCCTGCAAACCAACATCCGCACCGTGCTGGGCTCCATGGAGCTGGACGCGATGCTCAGCCAGCGTGACAACATCAACGAGCGGCTGCTGCGTACCGTGGATGAAGCGACTGCGCCATGGGGAATCAAGATCACCCGTATCGAAATCAAGGACATCAGCCCGCCTGACGACCTGATGGCTGCGATGTCCGGTCAGATGAAAGCCGAGCGGATCAAGCGCGCGCAAATTCTTGAGGCCGAGGGCCTGCGAGCGGCCGCGATTCTCACTGCTGAAGGCAAGAAACAGGCGCAGATTCTTGAGGCTGAAGGTGGCCGCCAGGCGGCGTTCCTGGAGTCTGAAGCTCGTGAGCGTCAGGCCGAAGCAGAAGCGCGGGCTACTCAGGTGGTGTCCGAGGCCATTGCCAGCGGTAACGTCCAGGCGGTCAATTACTTCGTGGCGCAAAAATATATCGATGCGCTGGGCAAACTGGCTTCAGCCAACAACAGCAAAGTCATCCTCATGCCTCTTGAGGCCAGTCAGGTCATCGGCGCTGTCGGCGGCATCGGCGAAATCGTCAAAGCCACCTTCGACAGCAAGAAGTCCTGAGGCGAGCCCCATGGAATACCTGCAAAACCTGTCGTTCTGGGACTGGCTGGGGTTAGGCACCGTGTTGCTGATTCTTGAGGTGTTCGGCGCGGGCGGCTATCTGCTGTGGATGGGCGTTGCGGCGGCAGCGGTCGGCGTGCTGACGTTCATCATCCCGGGCATGCTCTGGACCCTGCAGTTCTTGCTGTTTGCCGTCATGTCGGTGCTGACGGCCGTGTATTGGTGGCGCCGCCAGCGAACCGTTAACCGGCCTTCGGATCAGCCCGGTCTGAATATGCGCGGTCAGGAATTGATCGGTCGTGTGTTTGTTGTCCAGAACGCGATTGTCGATGGTCGGGGCAAGATCAAGGTTGGCGACAGCGTCTGGCTGGTGAATGGGCCTGATACCCCGGTCGGTAGCCAGGTCCGAGTAATCGGCCAGGATGGGGCCATATTGCGGGTTGAGGCGCTTTAAGTAACACCTGCCCCCTGTAGGAGCGCGCTTGCCCGCGATAGCGTTGAGTCAGGCACCGGTGTGCTATCTGGAAGACTGCTATCGCGGGCAAGCGCGCTCCTACAGGTGTCGTCGCCTCCACCACGGAACTACCACATCACTCCCGCTATCCAACAGTTTCAGAACAATCATTGTTGGAGTACCCCATCATGCGTCTCAAGCTCGCTGTCGCCACGTTTGCTCTGCTTTCTCTCCCGGTTGGTTCAGCAATGGCTGACGCTGGGTTCTGGCGTGATGTTATTTCCTCTGGCGCCACTACCGGCTCCACTTACCTGACCTTCAAGGATCACAAACTGATCGTTGCTGCTCAAGACGATGCAGGCAGCTTTGTTGCCAGCGACGGTGGTATCCGTGGTCCGTTCCTGGAAGCAGCTATCCAGCAGGTTCGCAGTGAGAACCCTGGCCTGAATGCTTCGGACATGGATCTGGCCAACGCCATCCTGGCCAAGAATCTGGTTGCTGAAAACCAGTAATTCCGGGATAAAAAAATGCCGCTCAATGAGCGGCATTTTTTATGGCTGGCTGTTCGGCTTACTCGCCGATAGCAGCCTTGTAGCCTGCAGCGTCCAGCAGTTTCGCCAGATCAGCATCGGCAGCACTGGGTTTGATCTTGAAGATCCACGCGCCGTAAGAATCGTTGTTCAGTGATTCCGGAGCGTCGCCCAGCGCTTCATTGACTTCAACCACTTCGCCAGCAATCGGCGAATAGATATCGGAAGCGGCTTTCACCGATTCAACGACACCCGCAGCATCACCAGCGGCGAAGACCTTGCCAATTTCCGGCAGCTCGACGAACACCACGTCGCCCAGTGCTTCCTGAGCGTGGTCAGAAATACCCACGACAATCAGGTCACCTTCTTTCTTTGCCCATTCGTGGCTTTCAGCAAAACGCAGTTCGGCGGGGATATTGCTCATTTAGTCATCCTCAACATCGGGTCAGCGGTAAACCCGCCAGGAAAATTCAGATCAGGGCTTTGCCATGACGTACAAACGCGGGCTTTACCACGCGAACCGGGTACCATTTGCCGCGAATTTCGACTTCGGCACGGTCAGCAGTGGCCATTGGCACGCGTGCCAAGGCAATCGACTTGCTTAGCGTAGGAGAGAAACTACCACTGGTGATCTCTCCTTCGCCAATTTCTGCGATGCGCACCACTTGATGAGCGCGCAAAACGCCGCGCTCTTCCAGCACCAGACCAACCAGTTTGGAGCCGATACCCCGCGCGCGTTCGGCTTCCAGAGCGGCACGGCCAATGAACTTGCGGGAGGCAGGCTCCCAGGCGATGGTCCAGGCCATGTTGGCTACCAGCGGCGTGACTTGCTCGTCAATGTCCTGGCCGTAGAGGTTCATGCCCGCTTCAAGGCGCAGGGTATCTCGTGCGCCCAGACCGATTGGCGAAATACCAGCGCCCACCAGATCGTTGAAGAAGCCGGGCGCCTGTTCAGACGGCAGAATAATTTCCAGACCGTCTTCGCCGGTATAGCCGGTCCGTGCGATAAACCAGTTGGCGTCTGTGCGCCCTTCAAAGGGCTTGAGCTGGCGGATCAGTTCGGCTCGGGATGCCGTGACCAGTTCGGCAATTCTGACACGGGCTTGTGGGCCCTGAATGGCCAGCATCGACAGATCATTACGTTTGTTCAGTTGCACATCGAAGTCATTCAGATGCACAAACATCCAGGCGAGGTCTTTGTCGCCGGTGGCCGCGTTGACCACCAGACGGTAACCGTTGTCAGTGAGGTAGACGATCATGTCGTCGATGACCCCGCCGTCGTTGTCGAGCATCGCGCTGTACAACGCGTGCCCCACATCCTTTAACCGGTCGACATCATTGGCGAGCAAATACTGCAGCCAGGTTTTTGCCTGACTGCCGGTTACATCAATCACATGCATGTGTGAGACGTCGAACACACCGCAATCCCGGCGCACCTGATGGTGCTCCTCGACCTGCGATCCATAATGCAACGGCATGTCCCACCCACCAAAATCGACCATCTTCGCGCCCAGGGCGAGATGCAGGTCAAAAAGCGGCGTGCGCTGTCCCATGGGTTTCTCCTTCCGGGCGTGGCGGAGGTGCGGACAGGCAAAAACGCTGACATGCCCCTGTGTATTGGGTTAGGAGCAGATAGCAACATGTCGAACAGTCTGACAGACCACACCGATTGCGGCGCATTGTAGCCGTACGGAGGTAGACCCGCATCTAACTAAGTTGACGTGCGGAACGTCTGATCAAACCGATGACTGGCAACAGGCCAACCAGGACCAGCGTAAGGGCGGGCAGGGCGGCGCGGGCCCATTCGCCTTCGCTGGTCATCTCGAAGATGCGTACGGCCAGGGTGTCCCAGCCGAACGGGCGCATCAGGAGGGTGGCGGGCATTTCCTTGAGCACATCGACGAAGACCAGCAAAGCTGCGCTCAAAGCGCCAGGGACCAGCAGAGGTAGATACACCTTGAAAAACAATCGTGGCCCACTGACCCCCAGACTGCGTGCTGCTTCCGGGAGGGAGGGGCGGATGCGTGACAGGCTGTTTTCCAGCGGCCCGTAGGCGACGGCAATGAAACGCACCAGATAGGCCAACAGCAGCGCTGCCAGACTGCCCAGCAGCAAAGGCCTGCCTGCGCCGCCCAGCCAGCTGGAAACCGGTATCACCAACACGCGATCCAGATAACTGAACGCCAGCATGATCGAAACGGCCAACACTGAACCTGGCAGTGCATAGCCCAGATTAGCCAGCCCAACCCCGGAGTTGATCGCTGGAGTAGGGGCCAGACGACGGGCGAACGCCAACACCAATGCCACGCTCACAGTAATCAGCGCGGCTATGCCGCCCAGATACAAAGTGTGCAGGATCAGCCCGGTATAACGCTCATCCAGATCAAAGCGCCCGCGTTGCCAGACCCAGACAATAAGTTGCAACAGCGGGACTGCGAAGGCGCAGATGAATACCAGCCCACACCAACAAGTGGCCGCCGCCGCTTTGACGCCTCGCAGATGGTAAAGCGCCTTGACCCGAGGCCTTTCGTTGGTCGCCCGGCTCGCACCTCTGGCTCGGCGCTCGCCGTAGAGCACGATCATCACTGCCAACAGCAGCAGGCTGGCCAGTTGTGCTGCGCTGGAAAGGCTGAAGAAGCCGTACCAGGTTTTATAAATGGCAGTGGTAAAGGTATCGAAGTTGAACACCGAAACTGCGCCGAAGTCGGCGAGGGTTTCCATCAGCGCCAATGCCACACCCGCTCCAATGGCCGGACGTGCCATTGGCAATGCGACGCGCCAGAACGCTTGCCAGGGTGTTTGGCCAAGCACTCTGGCGGCTTCCATCAAGCCTTTACCCTGGGCAAGAAACGCTGTGCGCGCGAGCAGATAGACGTAAGGGTAAAACACCAACACCAGCACGATGATCACGCCGCCGGTGGAGCGTACGCGTGGCAGTCGCAGCCCGGTACCGAACCACTCGCGAAGTAACGTCTGCACGGGACCCGCAAAATCCAGCAGCCCTACGAATACAAACGCCAGCACATAGGCGGGAATCGCAAACGGCAGCATCAACGCCCAATCCAGCCAGCGTCGACCGGGGAATTCACACAGGCTGGTGAGCCAGGCCAGACTGACGCCCAGCAGCGTGACTCCAACGCCCACGCCCAGAACCAGTGTCAGCGTATTGCCCAGCAGGCGTGGCATCTGGGTTTCCCAGAGGTGGGACCAGATCTGCATGTCGATGGTCTGCCAGGACAGCAGCAAAACACTGAGCGGCAGCAGCACCAGTGCAGCGATGGCGAAGACCAGCGGGTACCAGCGGCGTTGGGCGGGATGGGCCAAGGTGGCTCTCTACAGGTGCTGGATTACTGTGGGAGCGGTGCTTGCCCGCGATAAGGCTGAACGCTTTAGATCGCATCCAGCCTTATCGCGGGCAAGCACCGCTCCCACAGGAAGCCCATTTCAATTCAAATAATGTGCTTGAGTGACAGAGTCAGTTCCAGCCAACCCGATCCATCATACGGATCGCTTCGGCCTGGCGCTTGCCTGCAACTTCGACCGGGATGGTATCAGCCTTGAACTGACCCCAGCTTGCGACCTCCTGGGAGGGGGCGACTTTCGGGTTGGCCGGGAACTCCTGATTCGTGCCCGCGAATATTGCTTGTGCTTCCGGACCTGTCATCCACTCGACCATGGCCTTGGCGGCTTCCGGGTGGGGAGCGTACTTGGTCAGGCCAATTCCGGACAAATTGACGTGTACGCCGCGGTCCGACTGGTTCGGCCAGAACAGCTTCACTGCCAGATCAGGATTGTCCTTGTGCAGACGGCCATAGTAGTAAGTGTTGACGATGCCGACATCGCACTGCCCGGCATTGATCGCTTCCAGGACGGCTATGTCGTCGGAGAACACGTCGGTGGACAGGTTGTTCACCCAGCCCTTGAGGATCTTCTCGGAGGCCTCGGCACCATGGGTTTCAATCAACGTGGCAGTCAGCGACTGGTTGTAAACCTTTTTTGCCGTGCGCAGGCACAGGCGACCTTCCCAGTCCTTGCCTGCCAATGCTTCGTAGGTTGTTAGCTCTTCGGGCTTAACACGATCAGTCGAATAGGCGATGGTCCGGGCCCGCAGGCTCAGGCCGGTCCAGCTGTGGGTCGACGAGCGATACTGCGCAGGAATATTGGCGTCGATCACCGGCGAAGTGAACGGCTGCAGAATACCCATCTGCTCGGCCTGCCAGAGGTTACCCGCATCGACGGTGAGCAGCAGATCGGCAGTGGCGTTCTCGCCTTCGGCCTTGATGCGCTGCATCAGCGGCGCTTCCTTGTCAGTGATGAATTTGACCTTCACGCCGGTCTTGGCCGTATACGCATCGAACACCGGCTTGATCAGTTCATCAATTCGGGAGGAATAAACCACTACCTCGTCGGCAGCCTGGGCGGTGCTGCCAAGCACTGCCAGTGTCAAAGCAGCCAGAAGACGCTTGCTTGTCTGCATGGAGAGGTCTCGCGTTCGCAAAATGAGGCGAAATGGTAGTGAATCCCATTTGCCGCGTCTGGATAGACGAGTAACAGAATGTTGCGGCTGGCGAGCAATGTGCACTACTTGTGGGAGAGTTATGTTGGCCTGCAAGCCCAATCTCTGTGGGAGCGGTGCTTGCCCGCGATAAGGGCAATGCGGTCTAAAGTGAATCGCATCCAGCCTTATCGCGGGCAAGCACCGCTCCCACAGGAATCAGTGCTAGCTTTACAACCGCGCCAACTCTGGCAAGTCCCCACTCAATCCCAGCGCTTGCCGCACGAAGGTGGCCTTGGCTTCCGGTATCTGGTTAACCATTTTCAGCCCGGTATTACGCAGCCAGCGAATCGGCAACTGGTCGGCCTGGAACAACCGCTCAAAACCTTCCATCGCCGCCATCAGCGCCAGATTGTGGGGCATACGGCGGCGTTCGAAACGGCTGAGCACGCGGACATCGGCCAGTCGTTCGCCACGCTCATTACCGTGCAAGAGCACTTCAGCAAGCACTGCCGCGTCGAGAAATCCGAGATTCACCCCTTGCCCGGCCAGCGGGTGGATGGTGTGGGCGGCGTCGCCGATCAAGGCCAGACCTTCAGCGACATAGCGTTTGGCGTGGCGCTGACGCAACGGCACGCACACCCGAGGGTCAACGGCCAGTACAGGGCCCAAACGGCCTTCGAAGGCCTGTTCAAGCTCGCGACAGAACGCATCATCTTCCAGAGCCGTCAGCCGCTCGGCTTCTTTTGGGGTGACCGACCAGACGATGGAGCACCAATGCTCCCCCTCACGCTGCAGCGGCAAGAACGCCAGCGGGCCATTGTCGGTAAAACGCTGCCAGGCAGTCTTGCGGTGCGGGTTGCTGGTACGCACGCTGGTCACGATAGCGTGATGCTGGTAATCCCATTCACGGGTTTGAGTCCCGGTCAGGCGCCGAACCGCAGAGTTGGCACCGTCAGCGGCAATGACCAGAGGCGCACGCAGCAGACGACCGTCAGCCAGTGTCAGCAGCCAGTCATCCCCGGAGCGCCGCATTTGCTCCAGTCGCGCGTTGGCCAGCAGACCGATATCGCAATCATGCAGACGGTCCAGCAGAGCGTCCTGCACGACCCGGTTTTCCACGATATGTCCGAGCACGTCGGCATGCACGCTGGCCGCCGAGAAGTGAATCTGCCCCGTGCCGCTGCCATCCCAAACCTGCATTTCGCCGTACGGGCTGGTGCGCCGATTGGCAATGCCTTCCCACGCGCCCAGGCGCTGCAGAATCCGTTGGCTGGCGGCAGACAACGCGCTGACCCGGGGTTCGAACATCGCCTGGGCGTCGAACGGCTTGACACTCAGCGGGCCACCATCGACCACGATAACGTTCAAGCCGCTGCCCTGTAGGGCCAGCGCCAAGGCGCTGCCGACCATTCCGGCTCCGACAATCAGCAGATCTGCGCGGATTTCCATGCTTTAAATCGTTCCCGCTGAAGGCGTGAGCCGGTGAGTAATAAGACGTAAATCAAACATTGGGACGAGTCCCCAGGCCCATGGCCTGACGGGCGAACCAGCGCTTGGCCGGAGGCAGTAGATCAAGCCCCAGCAGACCGATGTTGCGACCGGCGGCGATAAGAGGCTCGTTACTGCCAAACAGGCGCGTGACCTGATCGGAAAAGCCGACCGTAAGTTGTTGATCCAGTCGCTGTTGCTCGCGATACAGCTGCAACGTCGGCAGATCGCCCGGCAGCTTATCGCTGGCCAGCAGCGTTTGCGCCAATGCGTTTGCATCCCGCAGCGACAGATTGAAACCCTGACCGGCAATCGGGTGCAGGCTGTGCGCTGCGTTACCCAGTACGACCAGATGTGAGCGGACTTGTTCTTCGGCTTCGATAAGGTACAGCGGATACACATGCCGCACGCCGACCTGCTGCAGCGTGCCGAGGCGATAACCGAACACGGTTTGCAGTTCGCTGAGGAAGCTGCGGTCGTCCAGTTCCAGCAAGCGCTGAGTGTCCGACCCCGTGCGCGTCCAGACCAGTGCACAACGGTTTTCCGGCAGCGGCAACAGGGCCATTGGCCCTTCATCGGTGAAGCGTTCAAACGCCTGACCGCAATGGGCTTCACTCGGAGTGATGTTGGCGATCAGTGCGCTCTGGTTGTAAGGGCGCTGACGAACACTGATGCCCAGTTGTTCGCGCAGGCTCGAACGGCCACCGTCGGCCAATATCGCCAAATCGCATTCCAGCTCGGTTTCGTCGTCAAGCAACAGGCGATAGCCATCCGGCAGCGCTTGCATACGTTTGACTTCGGCCGGGACGCGCCAACTGACTACGTCTTTGTCCAGCCCCTGCCAAAGGCATTGGCCCAGCCAGGCGTTCTCCACTACATAACCTAGCGCGGGCACGCCTTCTTCCATGGCCGACAGGCGCGCAGACCCGAACCGGCCGCGGTCCGACACGTGAATCTGCAGAATCGGCTCGGCGCGGCGGGCGATGGCTTGCCAGAGGCCAAGGCGCTCATAAATTTGTCGTGCACCGAACGACAGCGCCGAAGAGCGGGCATCGTAGCTCGGCTGATAAGTGTCACCAGGGGCGAACTGTTCGATCAGCACGATCTTCCAGCCGCGCTCCTTCGCGCCAGCCTGTAAAGCCATTGCGAGGCTGGCGCCGACCAGTCCGCCGCCAACGATTGCCAGATTGAAACGGCTCATGCAGCAAATTCCGGTTGATTACGGGCTGCGGCCATCAATGCCTCGATTTCCGTGACGGTTTTGGGTACGTCACCGGTAAGAATTTCACAGCCTTTTTTGGTCACCACGACGTCATCCTCGATTCGTACACCGATACCGCGCCATTTCTTCGCGACCTGCTGATTGTCCGGCGCAACATAGATACCCGGCTCGACCGTCAGAGTCATGCCGACTTCCAGTACCCGCCATTCGCCGCCGACCTTGTAGTCGCCGACGTCATGTACATCCATCCCCAGCCAATGCCCGGCGCGGTGCATGTAAAACGCCTTATAAGCTTCGTTGGCGATCAGCTCATCCACATCGCCCTGGAGCAAACCCAGCTCCACGAGGCCTGCGGTAATCACCTGAACAGTCGCTTCGTGGGCCTGATTCCAGTGTTTGTCAGGGCCAATCGCCGCAAACGCAGCTTCCTGAGATTTGAGCACCAGCTCATAAATCGCTTTCTGCTCAGGGGAAAATCTGCCGCTGACCGGAAAGGTCCGAGAGATATCACTGGCGTAACAGTCAATCTCGCAACCTGCATCGATCATTACCAGGTCGCCGTCCTTGAGCAGCGCATCGTTTTCCTGATAGTGCAGGATGCAAGCGTTGCGGCCCGACGCGACGATGGATCCATACGCGGGCATCTTCGCGCCGCCCTTACGGAATTCATAGTCCAGCTCGGCTTCGAGGCTGAACTCATGCAGCCCTGGGCGACAGGCCTGCATCGCTCGGACATGGGCGCGGGCGGAAATCCTTGCGGCTTCGCGCATCACTTTGATTTCCGCCGCCGATTTATACAGGCGCATGTCGTGGAGCAGGTGATCCAGGGCAACGAATTCGTTCGGCGGCTGCGCCCCCAGATGAGCCTTGGAGCGGATCACATTGATCCACTCCATCAAGTGCCGATCAAACTCCGCGTTGCTGCCCATCGCCGAGTAAACCCGGTCACGGCCTTCAATCAGGCCGGGCAGAATGTCGTCGATATCGTTGATCGGGAACGCGTCGTCAGCGCCGAAGTCGCGGATAGCGCCTTCCTGCCCCGCGCGCAGCCCGTCCCACAGTTCACGCTGAGGATTGCGCTCACGACAGAACAGCACGTACTCGCCATGTTCACGGCCGGGTATCAGTACCACCACCGCTTCAGGTTCCGGGAAGCCGCTCAGGTACTGGAAGTCGCTGTCCTGACGATACACATGTTCGACGTCGCGATTACGTATCGCCACGGCGGCAGCGGGCAGAATGGCGATGCTGTTGGGTTCCATCTGCGCCATCAAGGCCTTGCGTCGACGAGCGTATTCCGACTTCGGGATATGGATCATGGGCAGGCAGGTTCCCTTTTTAAGCGCCGCGACCAGCGTCCAGATGGGCGATGGTCGCGAAAGCGGCGATGAAGGATCAATGCAACGAAGGTTTTGGCTCGGCAGCAGCCTTGGTAGCTTTGTTTAACTCGGTAAACAGCAGCAGCGGCGCGACGCGCAGGTATTCCATGACTTCCATGTAATCGCTTTCGCCGTCGTCTGACTCTTCCAGCGCGTCCTGCACCTGAGCGATGGCCGCCAGATCCTGCAACACTTCCATGGCTTCTGCGCTCAGCGCAGTGTCGCCGGCAGTCAGACCAAAACCGGTCAGGAAGCCCTGACACCACTGGCCCAGCGCAATGGCGCGCTCGGCAAGCGGCTCGTCGTCACTCGGGAGCAGCAAAACAACGGTCATGTCGTCGCTGGTGAGTTCGCCTTTGACCATTTCCTGCAAGCCGATCAGGGCCTGGCGGACATTGTCTTCAGGCACGGACTCAAGCAGTTCTGCCGCGTCGTTCAACCAGTCACCGGAATCGAAGCCGGAACCGGCGCAACTGCGGCCCAGCAACAAACCGTGCAGTTCAGCGGGAGAGACAGGATGACCGCTGCTGCTGAGCAGGGTGGCGAATGCTTTATACGGGGAATTCTGAATGGGCATGGGTAGCTAGTCGCCAATCGGCTCAGTGTCTAGAATGAAGGCTTGTATCCTAGACTATCCGGGCCACAAGATCATCTACACGGCCGTAGGCGGCGCTTCAGAGGCCGTGGCTTAAAGCCAGCTCCTGTGCCACTCATCAGAAAGTATTCAGTGGGAACCAATGGAAGACACCGACCTGCAAGCGCTGATGGCCCGACTGGAATTACTGATCACTCGAGTCGAGCAACTAAAACGCCAAAACGGACTCCTATTAGCTCAGGAAAAGTCGTGGCGCGAAGAACGCGCTCATTTGATTGAAAAAAACGAAATCGCCCGGCAGAAGGTCGAGACAATGATTTCGCGCCTCAAGGCCCTGGAGCAAGACTCATGAGCAATGGCAACAGCGTCACCGTACAGATTCTCGACAAAGAATATTCGATCATCTGCCCTCAGGAAGAGCGCACCAACCTGGTCAGCGCCGCGCGCTATCTGGATGGCAAGATGCGTGAAATCCGCAGCAGCGGCAAAGTAATCGGTGCCGACCGGATCGCTGTAATGGCCGCGTTGAACATTACTCACGATTTGCTGCATAAGCAGGATCTGCCCGACCTGCAGGCCAGTGGCTCAACTCGTGAACAGGTCCGCGACTTGCTGGATCGGGTTGATCTGGTGCTTGCCACAGACTCTGATTTGCCTCCGGATGCGCCTCGGGGCTGAAATTTCCCACAAGTTTCGATATACTTGCGCCGCTCCCTGGAGTGCTTGCCAGTCGGTCATGTCCCTGAGCCGATACGCACAACCACGGGGGTTGCACGTTGGGGTTGGTGTGCATGTCCGCTCGACGGAAAGCCTTAAAACCTCCTGCAATCTCCACCTTGAACTTTCGGGTTCAAGGGCTACACCGACAGCGGTTCGTCGGGGAGTACCCATTCTGAGTGTTGCCGGTTTTACTCGACAACACTGTCCAAGAGGTCGTCGCTCCGGCGTCCTCGCTTCTGGTTCAACCGTGATGGATCAGTCTGCATGTCCCGCCGCTCATGACCAGTGACGCACCGCTCACACGCCAGCAATTGCGCCGAAAACTACGGCAGGCTCGCCGCGCCCTGAGCGCAAGCGAACAGCGCGAAGCGGCCCGCGGCATTTATCGCCAGCTCGCTCAACATCCGCTATTCCGTCGCGCCCGGCATATCTCGCTTTACCTCCCCATGGATGGCGAGATTGATCCGCGACTGCTTCTGCGTGCCGCGCAGAAACGCGGCAAAGCCACTTACCTTCCAGTGCTCAGCGCCTGGCCACGAACCAAGATGGTGTTTCAGCGGGTCAAGCCTGGGGAGAAATTCAAACCCAATCGCTTCCGCATTCCTGAGCCGCACATCAATCCGGCGAAGCAGCGCAAGATCTGGACGCTGGATTTGATCCTGATGCCATTGGTGGGTTTCGACGATGAAGGCGGGCGTTTGGGTATGGGCGGCGGCTTCTACGACCGCAGCCTGGCGTATCGCTCACGCAGAAAAGTCTGGCAAAAGCCTGTATTGCTCGGGCTAGCCCATGAATGTCAGAAGGTTAAGCGTCTGGCGCAAGCCAGCTGGGACGTGCCTTTGGATGGCACGGTGTCGGATCGCCGGTGGTATCAGGCCCCATGTGGGAGCGGTGCTTGCCCGCGATAAGGCCGAATGTAATAGACCTGCAATCTGCGGTGCCTATATCGCGGGCAAGCAACGCTCCCACTGAGATAGCATTTCAATTCAAGTTGCGTGTATTGATAAGAGGGCTGGCCCGGGAATCAATGCCGCGAAGGATACTTCTGCTGCTGTTGAGTGATTTCAACCGGTGCATCAGTCTTGCTGGTCCACAAACTTTGCGCGTAACCCGTAGTGACTACACCCAAGCCGAACAAAATAACCAAAATCCAAAGTAAATCCGGCTTGCGTTTCATTGACTGCCCTCCTTAGGCAAATCAATACGATGTCAGCATCGGTTTTTGTATAGGCCGTGCAGCAGCGTGGAGCTTAAAATCCCGGCATTTTGCGACAACGCGTGCCGACACGCAAACGTTGGCGTCAGCCGACTGTCGGTTTGTCATGAAACTGTCTGACAACTTGCCCGCAGCACCTATCAGGAGCAACAAACATGGCCTACTGGCTGATGAAATCAGAGCCCGACGAACTCTCCATCACTGACCTGCAACGCCTCGGCGAGGCGCGTTGGGATGGTGTTCGCAACTATCAGGCGCGTAATTTTCTGCGCGCCATGGCAGTTGGTGATGAGTTCTTCTTTTACCACTCCAGTTGCCCGGAGCCCGGTATAGCAGGCGTTGCCCGCATTACGCAGGCTGCTTATCCGGACCCGACCGCACTGGATTCGCAGAGTCACTATTTCGATGCCAAGGCCAGCGCTGATAAAAATCAGTGGAGCGCTGTCGATGTGGCCTTCGTCGAGGCTTTCCCGAAAGTGCTCGGTCTGGGTTATCTGAAGCAGCAAAGCGCGCTGGAAGAGTTGCCGCTGGTGCAGAAGGGCACACGCCTGTCCGTCATGCCCGTGACCGCCGAACAGTGGGCGGCGATCCTGGCCTTGCGTTAACCGTTACTGAACGATGAAGTTGTTGAACAGCAGATCTTCAACGATCGGCTTGCCTTCTTCGTCATTCATGACTTGCTGAACCTGCTTGAGCGCTTCCTGACGCAGCTTCTCTTTCGCTTCAGCACTGCTCATGGTGTCGACGGTTTGCTGAGTGAACAGCGCCACCAACTGGTTGCGGATCAGCGGATCGTTACGTTTTACAGCTGCCTGTGCTTCCGGACCGGTCACGCGCAACGCGATATCGGCCTTGAAGACGCGCAGCTTCGGGCCGCCATCCAGCGCGTAATTGCCCACGAACGGTGGCGTCAGGGATACATAGGCAACCTTGGGCGCCTCACCTTCTTTGGCCGCTTCTTCAGCCAGCGCCATGGTTGGCAATGACAAGGCCAACAACATCAAGATCCACGCTTTCACAGTTCACTCCTTTATCCGGTTTGCCGCCTAGCTTACTTGAGCTTATGCATGAGTATCAGGGCGGATCATGCTCATTGACCCGAAAATCTACATACCTGAACGTATCGGCCACGAATCCAAAAGGAATAGTCCGATGAAAGCCTTGCTGTGCAAAGCGTTCGGCCCCGCCGAAACCCTCGTCCTGGAAGACATCGCCAGCCCGCAAATCAAGAAGAACGAAATCCTGCTGGAGGTGCATGCTGCCGGGGTCAACTTTCCCGATACGTTGATCATCGAAGGCAAGTACCAATTCAAACCACCATTTCCCTTTTCCCCGGGTGGAGAAGCGGCAGGCGTAGTGGCTGCGGTCGGCGAAAAGGTAGCCCATCTGAAAGTCGGCGACCGGGTGATGGCCCTTACCGGCTGGGGCAGTTTCGCTGAACAAGTTGCCGTACCTGCCTACAACGTATTGCCTATGCCGCCCGCCATGGACTTCAACACCGCCGCTGCTTTCAGCATGACCTACGGCACCTCCATGCACGCCCTTAAACAACGTGGCCACCTGCAACCCGGCGAAACCCTGCTGGTGCTCGGTGCATCGGGTGGCGTCGGCCTCGCCGCTGTGGAAATCGGTAAAGCCATGGGTGCCCGTGTCATCGCCGCCGCCAGCTCTGCCGAGAAGTTGGGCGTCGCCAAAACCGCAGGTGCCGACGAACTCATCAACTACAGCGAAGCCAACCTCAAAGAAGAAATCAAGCGCCTCACTAACGGCAACGGCGCTGACGTCATCTACGACCCCGTCGGCGGCGACCTCTTCGACCAGGCCATACGCTCCATCGCCTGGAACGGCCGCCTCTTGGTCGTCGGCTTCGCCAGCGGCCGCATTCCCGAATTGCCCGTCAACCTCGCACTGTTGAAAGGTGCTGCCGTGATCGGCGTGTTCTGGGGCTCGTTTGCGCAACGTCAGCCGGAAGATAACGTCGCGAACTTCCAGCAATTGTTTGGTTGGTATGCGCAGGGCAAGTTGAAGCCGTTGGTATCGAAGGTTTATCCATTGGAAGAGGCTGGATTGGCGATTGATTCGTTGGGGGAGAGGCGGGCGGTTGGGAAGGTGGTTATTACCTTGGATCAAACATTAGTTATATGATTTCGGGGCTGTAATAAATTGACTACGTTGAGGTATATGTTTATATCAATATAGGAGTTTGGATTTAATACATTTCACTCATACAGACAAAAAGGAGTTTTGTATGAGTGAAAATGAAGGGAAGTCCGGTCCCCCTGAAAAAATATACTTGTAACTACAGGTAATGATCGTGACCCATATGGTAAAGGTGGCGGTCAGAGTGGGTCAGGGAATGGTAGTGGCTGGAACATTGGTTTTGGCTCTGGCGAAGGCAGCGGTTTCTTCAGCGGCGGCTTCGGCGGGTCCAGCCGAAAGAAAGCCAAGAAGCGTGCAAAAGCGAGAAAACGAGCTCGTGCCCAACAACGCGCTGAAGCCGAGGCCAAGGCGCGTGCACAAGCAGAGGCACAAGCTCAAGCACAACGTGAAGCAATTCACAGGCAACTAATCGAATCACTAAGTCAAACTTATACCTTAAAGAAAGATGAGCTGGATCGAAAGTACGCCTTAAAATCGTCAGCGCTCAATCAGTTAATTGAATCGGAAAAGCAGGGCGCTAAACGAGCGCCTAAATCATCAGGTAGCGAGCCTTGGACTCTCTATTTGATTTCGAAGGAGAGGGCTGAAATAAATGGTTTGATCGCTAAGAAGAAATCTGAGTTTCAAGAAAAGACAGTCTTGGCCCATGCATTCAACGGGCGCGATCCTCTTACGCAAAGCGCTCAGGACTATCAAAATGATCTGAGTCACAGCACCGCCAATGATCCAGCCTCGGCACACAATACCCATAAAAATTGGGAAAGCGCTTATACAGCTGCGCATGACGCCAGGATTCTTTCAGAATCAATTCGAGTTCTGTCTGAAGCCTCTCAAGCTTTATCTGTTCGTTACACCGAGCAAGAAATAAGGTGGCGTGAAATTGAGCGCGTACGTGAAGGCCAGCGGCGTTACGAAGTGCAGCGCGAGGAGCAAATTAAATTCAAGAGGCGTGTGGATGAGGAGTCGCGTCGCGATTTAATCAAGGCTGCAAATACTACCCGCCTCTCGAGTCCAGCTATTGCTGGCGGGGCGATGGTTTGGGGTAGAAGCGGTCTAGCAGTCGCCGAAGGCGCGGCTGTTGCTCTGGAGGGGGCCATTACGTCAGCGGCAAAAGAGCTCGCACGTATTGCCGCTATACGTCTGGGGCAGACCGTTAGCGTGGGTGTTTCAGCGCTGTTTTACTCGCCTGGGCTAGGCAATGGAGAGCTCACTTCCGAACAACGGCGTCGCTTGTTTCAGGGTGTAGCTGTAAGGCCTCAGGCGCTAGGCGTGTCGGCAAATACTGACCTGAGCACCATTGCTGATGTTGGCGGTTCGGTAGAGCTGTCCAGCAGAATCAAAGCAATACCTACCGAGAGGGGCACTGAGCTGCACCTTGTCAGTACGGGTGGTTCAGTACCGTCTGGCGTCCCGGTATTCCACGCATCGTTCGACCCTCTGAGCAATACCTATCAAGCACAAACCTCTGGTCCGCAGCCAAAGTATCTCGAGTTTAGTTCATCAAGCGCAGCGCCAGACGCCACAGGCGTGAGTACCCCTGAGCTGTTAACCGCTGAGCCGCAGGCCATTGATGTCCCTTTAGGTGTTGATACTCGTATTAATGATTGCGTGATTTGTTTCCCTGCTGATTCGGGCTTGCCGCCTCAGTACGTTTCGTTTGCCAACGATATGCCGGGAGTAGGTGTCGTGAATGGCAGCGGCCAGGCTGCATCGGCAGATTGGTGGAAGTCCGCTACACAGGGAACTGGTGCCTTCATACCTGCGCAGTTTGGCGAGCTGTATCAGCATAAAGAATTCGCGTCGATTG
Source organism: Pseudomonas sp. Irchel 3A5 (assembly GCF_900187575.1). Taxonomy (NCBI): domain Bacteria; kingdom Pseudomonadati; phylum Pseudomonadota; class Gammaproteobacteria; order Pseudomonadales; family Pseudomonadaceae; genus Pseudomonas; species Pseudomonas sp. Irchel 3A5. The sequence continues at coordinate 49,376 of NZ_FYDU01000022.1, forward strand.
GGGCGTTCGATAGAGCACTCTGGCGCACTATTGCCGAAGACTCGGTACTTGGCAGGTCGTTGGACGAATTTAACCGAAAGCGTATGGCCCGTGGCTTCGCTCCATATGCACCCAAAGCAACATGGAGCGGTGATCGACGAGAGTTCGAAATCCGCGTCAGCAATGCGGCAAATGACGGGAATGCTTTCTTCAAGCTGGATCAGCTCAGCATCACACTACCTAACAGCGCCAATGGCCTGCTTCGCGTTACGCCAACCTTTTTGCCGTGGCCAGTTTCCGGCGCAAACCAAGCCTGGACTCCGCTGGTACCGCCGGGCAGCGAATCACTGGGCCCGACGGAATTGCCGGCAGCGCCAGAGCAACCCGCGATCTACCCTGGTGAAACGATTGATCCTGTTGACTCACAAAGCGAATCACTTCCTTCTGTGGATCCGGACGATGTTAATGCCAGTATTCCAGGGTATGGCGAAGATGATGATTTGCCATCGCCGGATTTAGTTTTCAATAATCCGAATAAAGATCATCGATACTTCCCGAAACCAGATACTTTGCCAGCTTTCGCAGGCGCGAAATGGGCCCGGCCCAAGACACAAGTGCAAGGTGGAGGAAAGCAACGCCCAAGATGGGTCGATGGTGACGGAAATATATATGAGTGGGATTTTCAGCACGGTACTGTTGAAAAATATAATAAACGAGGCTGGCATTTAGGTGAGTTTGACCATCTGACCGGCGTGGAATTAAAGCCAGCGGATAGCAAGCGGAGAATTGAACCATGAAGCACCTTATTATGGGCGTTCCAAAAAACGAAAATTTTCCAGTTTTTGAAGTGGGTGTCGCTATGCCTACTAATAAACTCGCCGCTCTTATGAATTGGCAGGATGAAAGCGATTGGATTTTTGATTATCAGCTGGATGCTGAGCAAATATCTGCCATCGAAGAAGTAGAGAAATATGAGCTTCCCAAGGAGCTTGATTTATTTCTTACTTACAGGTCATCATCTAAATAGGACGATGCGAATGAGTGCGTCTAAGATCAAAAGTTGGATCAACAGCCTTGGTCAAACCCATGAATATCTAATGTCAGAGTCACTTGTCTCCGATGATGAGTTTTTAGAGTTGTTTCCAGGTGATGATGAACTGTATCTAGAGCCCCAGGTTGGGATCTCGATGAGTTTCCGGGCTGGCTTTCAAGGGCTTTGCATCACCCTTCGGAAGTCGACTCCTTCGACAGTCGAGTACACTGGAGAGCTGCCAAGGCCTTACTCTCTGCGAATGAACCAGTCGGACGTTCATGCACTTTTAGGTAAGCCTATGGATTCTTCTGGCCCGGTTCGCATGCCTCAACCAATGGGGCAGACCGGTGGTTGGGAGTCCTATCAATCGCATTCGGAAATAAACCCTAATATTAGGATCTGTTTTGAATATCTTGAGTCAATGGAAGTAAGTGCCATTGTTTTCATCCCGATGAACAAAGATCACGACTAGAACACCCCATCCCGCTCGCCTTACGTGGGCGGGATGCGGCCAGCTAAACACATTGCAGGAAAATAAAGATGGAACTTAAACAAAAGTTGCAGGATTACACGCGTGCGGAATTTGAGTATCTGGTTCAAAAAATTACAGATGTAAAAGGTGCGCTGAGCGAACATAACCAGCTAGTTAACCATTTCGATAAGCTGGTAAAACACCCCAAGGGTGCAGATTTGCTGTTCTACCCCGATGTACAATTTTTGACGACTGGGGTATATGGCGTGGGCGATATCGTTTACACCATCAAGAAATGGCATAACGATAATGGTCAGTTGGCTTTCGCTGATGACACATTTCCTCCTATTAGACCAAAACCGACCGGCGCAACGCCAAGCGCTGAAGAGTGGGCTCGCACTGCTTCCTCTGAAAAGCTTGCGAAAACCGGTAATATTATCAGTCAGATAAAAGATGCCCGGCAGAAAGTGGAAAGCGTTTGTTCCCATCTGGATGGCTTGCTCAACCCCGTTAATGAGCATCCAGGCAGCGGTCGTGATCTTTACATTGCGCACGAGAGGCAACTGGCTAATATCGAAGCGGCCCTTCATGAGGTTGTGCTCGGTGTACAGCGCTTCAATTTTTTGGACATGACGGTGAGGTTTACCAAGGATGATGCAATAAGATCCATCTCCAATTCTCATCTTGATCGCGGTATCCAGTCTTCCATTCTTCAACAGATTTCGGCGGCGAGTGGTCAATATCTCGCTCAGAAAACCTTATTTGCGGCGCGTCATTTGGCGTTGCATGTACGGGCGCAAGCCGTAATACAAGATCTGGAAGAGAAACTGATTCGCCTGGCGTCGGCGACGGGCGTTGGCCCTTTGAACGATGCAGGTGTACTCGTTGCAATGATCGACGACATTGACGCACTCCCTCGGATTATCACTGCCCACCCAGACAACTCCAGCAGTTCCGATAGAGCCCGTACCGAACTCAAGCAGGCAATACGTTCGGCCGTTAGCGGCCTTACTTGGGAAGCAACCTTGTCGGGGGAGGGACAAACTGTCAGGCACGCAAGTGTCATGTCCTTTCGATTTGATACCCCGGGGTGCGGAGAGCGGCTTGCAATCAGCTTACCGCTATCGGATTTTATGCCCAGCGAGGGCCAGAGTTGGCAAGAGCTTGCTCAGGCTAATGCCGAGGTCGATTTGCCTTTTCGTATGAGCTCGGGCGTGGCCAAGAAACTCAACGGCAAGCTGAGTCATGGGCTGAGGGAAATTACCGAGCTGGCTCATGTGTACATCGTGCCTACAAACGGCACGACCATCGCATCAAAAGTCAAAGTCCGCTCAGCGGTATTAGATGTTGCTACCGGCGCGTATCGTTTTGTGCGTCCGGGGCGCCCTGTGAACCAGGTCCTGTGGATGCCGCAGTCCTTTTCGAATTTGGATAACACCTCAGACAGACGCTCCACACGCGCTAACAACACGGCACCGGTCAGAGTGCCTTTAGTAGAGGCAATTCCCTTCATTGAAGACTTGGGTTTTGATGACTGTATCGTTGTCTTCCCGTACGAGTCTGAACTCGAGCCTGTCTACATTATGTTCAAACGCGCCTGGGAGTATCCAGGGGTAGCGAGTGGTGCCGGTCAGGTCGTGAGCGATCATTGGCTGCAAGCTGCCGCAACCGAGCCGGGGGCAGTCATTCCCTCTTCGATTGCTGACCAGCTTCGCAACAAGGTATTCAAAAGATTCAGCTTCTTCAGAGAGGCGTTCTGGAAAGCAGTTGCAAGCAACTCTAAGCTTGCTGCGCAATTTTCGGCTCAGGACCTCGCTGCAATGACTGAAGGGCGGGCACCCTCGGCGCAGCTGCAATCAGGCAAGCTGGAAATACGTTACGTGTTATCCCCTGAGGACGGAGGGGACGTCTACGACATGGACAACATGCGCATTTTTGCTCCCTTGGTGGTGTGATGTACTGATGTCTGCATAGAAGCATCCGCCACCCTCATTGGTTGGCGGATGTCAGATCCAGGATCATCCTCGACGAGCTACAACATCTCCCTCAGCTGTATCGGCAACAGGTCAGCATAAAACGCTCGTGGATTTTCCCTGCACCCTCCAATAATCGCGGGTTTTGCCATGTGGAAATCGTCGATTAATGCCTGCCTTTCCTCTTCAGCTACGAACGCGCTGATCACGGCTCCGTTAAGCAGGTAATTTCGGGTGTCACGAAATGTTTTTGCTTCCTCGACAGGGAGGCTGTGTCGAGTCCAGATCAACTCGTTATTAAGCTGACTGCAACGCAGTTTCTTCAGTTCGACATTCGCGCTGAGGCTAGAAATATTGGGTGTCTGAGCATCGAAGTCGTAACTCAAAAGAATACTTTCACCGTGAGGTTTGTCTGCAGGCGGCGTCCAGGCAGTGAAGCGCCAGGTTGGTGCCACTTGCTTCACTGCTTCGGCGAGCCGCGGGTCTGAAGCCTTGACGATGTCTTTGAATAACACTGTGCCGTTGGCGTTGATGAATAGTCGAACCTTGACCTTCCCACTCTCTTTGTTCCTGAGCATTTCCTCGGGATATTCGGCATGAGGCAGATATAGGGGTTTGGGGTAGGAAGTGCCTGCCTGTGTGGTGAGCGACAATGAGAGGCTCACGAGAATCAGGAAAATGCGCATGTTGAAGTCCTTTAGACCGACGATCACAATAGCGTCCGAATCTGCTGAGGTAAGTAATCCGCATATCGAGCATCCGGATTTCGCCTGCATTCCTTGATGATTCCTGGAATGGCGCCCTCAAGCTCTGCGAATAACGCCGCGCGCTTCTCTGGTTGCGCCACCTGATAAGCCACGTAGCTTCCGGCAAGGTACTGGCGGGTGTGCCAGAACACATCAATCTTGTTCAGGGGATCCTTTGGGTAATCGAGCTTGCTGGTCTTGGCCTCGTAGTTGAGGTAAGCGCAGAGCGTATTTTCCAGGCCGACGGTTATTTCCTTCGAAAACGGCTCAATGCCGCGAGCGCCGAACAGTATCGGAACGATGATGCTGACGTTCCCCGGTTTGCCATCAGCTATCTCCCATGGCTGATAACGCCATTTGACGATGGCGCGCAGCGCTGCCTCGGACAGCTGGGGGTGGCTGCTCTCGATGATTCTTGTACCCTGCACCGTACCGAAAGCGCTGACGGTCAGGTTGATCAGCACCTTACCGGTGTAATGCGATTTCACCAGTTCCTGAGGATATTCAGGGTTCGGTCTGGAAATGGGGATGAGCAGGGCGTCGCTTGCCAAGGCGCCCGTGGAAAACCAGCCAATCAAAATAAACACGAATAACTTCACTACGTACCTCTAGCGGTCACGGGCGCGGGGTAGCCCTGCAGGCTGCGATGGTAGGTGCCTGCTGCGTAGGAGTAGAACCCCGCGACTTCCGATACGGCTGTAGGAGTGATCCTAAAAATTCGTATTCAGTTACACATTGGTGGCATGTTCATAAAACAACACGACCTACTCCTCATCTCCTACAAATTCTCAGACGAGAAGCAGTGCTTTTTTCTGTAATGAAAATGTAATATTCGCTTCCGCGCAGAAAAACAAAAAATGGAGTGTCTCGATGTTTGGTTTCTTCCGCCCCGCCGCACATCAGGCGCCCCTGCCTGAAGAAAAAGTCGACAGTACCTACCGACGTCTGCGCTGGCAGATTTTCGCGGGTATCTTTATCGGTTACGCGGGTTACTACCTGCTTCGTAAAAACTTCTCGTTGGCGATGCCTTATCTGATCGACGAGGGTTACACCCGTGGACAGTTGGGTGTAGCCATGTCGGCGATTGCAATTGCCTACGGTTTGTCCAAGTTCCTGATGGGCATTGTTTCCGACCGTTCCAATCCACGGTACTTCCTGCCATTCGGTTTGCTGGTATCGGCGGGCGTGATGTTCATATTCGGCTTCGCGCCCTGGGCGACGTCCAGCGTGACGATCATGTTCATTCTGTTGTTCATCAACGGCTGGGCGCAGGGCATGGGCTGGCCGCCAAGCGGACGGACCATGGTTCACTGGTGGTCGCAGAAAGAGCGCGGCGGCATCGTGTCTGTGTGGAACGTGGCGCACAACGTGGGTGGCGGTCTGATTGGTCCGCTGTTCCTGTTGGGGCTGGGCTGGACCAACGACTGGCACGCAGCGTTCTATGTGCCTGCCGCTGTGGCATTGCTGGTGGCGGTGTTTGCTTTCGCGACCATGCGTGACACTCCGCAATCGGTAGGTCTGCCTCCCATCGAGCACTACAAGAACGACTATCCGGAAGGCTACGATGCCAGCCACGAAGAAGAGTTTTCCGCCAAGGAAATCTTTGTCAAATACGTGCTGCGCAACAAAATGCTCTGGTACATCGCCCTGGCTAACGTGTTCGTTTACCTGCTGCGCTATGGCGTGCTGGACTGGGCGCCGACCTACTTGAAAGAAGCCAAGCACTTCACGGTCGACAAGACGTCGTGGGCTTACTTCCTCTATGAGTGGGCGGGTATTCCGGGCACGCTGCTGTGCGGCTGGATGTCGGACAAGATCTTTAAGGGCAACCGTGGTTTGACGGGTGTGGTGTTCATGGTCCTGGTGACCATCGCGACACTGGTCTACTGGCTGAATCCACCGGGCAATCCAACTGTCGATATGATCGCTCTGGTATCCATTGGCTTCCTGATCTACGGCCCGGTCATGTTGATCGGCTTGCAGGCGCTGGAGTTGGTACCGAAAAAAGCAGCGGGTACAGCGGCAGGTTTCACCGGCCTGTTCGGCTACCTGGGTGGCTCGGTCGCCGCCAGTGCAGCGATGGGCTACACCGTTGACCACTTCGGTTGGGATGGCGGGTTTGTCCTGCTGCTGATCGCGTGTGTGCTGTCTATCGTCTTCCTGCTGCCGACGTTGTGGCACAAGCAGATTGAGAGCACGTCGCGTTAATTTGTCCCGTTCGGTAGGAGCCAACTTGTTGGCGAGGCGTCGGTTCTGCGTAATCAGGAATATCGCCTCGCGAACAAGTTCGCTCCTACCGGTTTACACCACCTGGCAATCCGACCCGCAGCGCTTCAACCTCGCCTCCAGATTCAGATCCGGCATGGCGTGGATGCGCAGTGCGTTGGCGGTTTGTTCGACGTAGTCGCGGGTAGTGCCGTAACGGCCGCTGGCGCTGGCCAGCACCTGGCTGAGTACGCTGTCCGGCAAGTTGCCCGCGTAGCTGGGAAGATGTCGCTCCAGTACAAATCCGAGTGCCTGAACCCGTCGGCCGTCAGCAAGGCGGCAACTGAGCCAATGTGGGCGATAGGAAGGGAAGGGCATTTCTCGTTGCCACAAAGCAAGCAGCGATTCTTCGAGATTGTCTTCCGGCAAGCGGTAAGCAAAGCCGCTGCATGAGCCGCCGCGATCCAGGCCAAATACCAGACCGGGCATTTCCGGCGTTCCCCGATGCTCGTGCGACCACAGGTACAAACCGCGATGGTAACCATGGATGCGGCCGCGTTGACGCTCCACCGCGGTGCACTCGGGCCGCCAGATTAATGACCCATAGGCAAACAGCCAGACGGGTCCACCTTCGTGGCGCTGCATGGTCTGTTCCATCGAGAGCATCAATTGCTCGCGGGTCAGTTGCGGACCCAGATCGATAACGGGTGGATACGCCAGTCCCAGACCGTCGTGAACGGCCGCTGACAAGCTATTGATTTGATTCTCCATTCGGGCTCCCCTGGCCTGTACGCTGCCAGTTGTAGCGGATCTTGTATGTGTGACGCGCTGCAACGCGAGCTTGGGTGGATCAGTGAGCGTCGGTCTGATGAGTTGAGGGTCCGGCGATCACGTTTCACGGGTGAAACATTTGAATCTATTTAATGAAAAAAACAATGCAATTAGCAATCCACGCAAGTTGCCCGCAGGCGGATTGCAGAATTTTCCCGATAAACGTCGCGTAACGTTCGTGTTTAATTTGCGGACGCATCCTACGTAACATTGGGAGAGTTCTGCTTACAGAGTCAACTGCGCGAGTCGTATAACGCCCGGCCTTAAAGTCATAAGCGAAAAGGTCTGGGTATGAAAGTGGGTGTAGCGATCACCGCAATATCGCTTATAGCGCTGAGCGCGGGTGCGATGCAGGCTAAGGCCGACGTGTCTGTAGAAGAGGGCGGGGACAGCTTTTGGGTTGTGCAAACCAGCGTGTATACCCGGCATTTTTCGCCCTCGCCTGAGCATAATAACCGCCAAAACCTTATCGGACTTGAGCGCAACGAAGCGTCAGGACTGGTCTATGGTGGCGCGACTTTCCGTAACTCATTCGCGCAACGTTCCGTGTATGGCTATGTGGGCAAGCGCTTCAACAGCAGTCGGTATCCCGCTGTTTACCTGAAAGTCACAGGCGGGCTGCTGCATGGGTATCGGGGCGAGTACCGTGACAAGATTCCGTTGAATCGCTACGGCGTAGCGCCAGTGATCATCCCGGGGGTGGGCGTCAACCTGGGTCCGGTCACTGCGGAAGCCGTCCTGTTGGGGGCTTCCGCTGCGATGCTCAACGTCGGTATTCGCTTTTGACACCGAGCTGATCAGGGCCGTGGCGCGTAGGCAAATACGTCGGCGCGCATTTGATGCGCATCCATTCCGGCACTGACCAGTGCGTCGAGGGTTGCGTAGATCATGGCGGGGGAGCCGCTGGCGTAGACGTGGACTGCCGACAGGTCGTCGATGTCTTCGCAGACAGCCTCATGAAGCATGCCGCAACGTCCTTCCCAGCCACACAAGTCGCTGACCACTTTGTGCAGAAACAGATTGGGCAGCTTTTTCCACTCTTCCCAATGCTTGATCTCGTAGAAGTCATCCGGACGACGCGCGCCCCAGTACAAGTGCACCGGGTGAGCGAAACCTTTGGCGCGGCAGTGTTCGATCAGGCTGTGCATCTGCGCCATGCCTGTACCGGCGGCGATCAACACCAGCGGGCCATCGGGCAGATCGGCAAGGTGCGTGTCACCAAACGGCAGCTCGATGCGAGCCATTTGATCGCGCTGCAATTGCTCGATCAGGCTTTGCGCGCTGGCTTCGCGGACCAGTACGTGCATTTCCAGATCGCGACCGCTGTGAGGAGCTGAAGCCAGGGAAAACGCCGATTTCTCGCCGCTGTCCTTATGGATCATCAAGTACTGACCGGCGTGATAACGCGGCGGCTTGCCGGCAGGAGCGCGCAGGCTGACACGCCAGACATCACCACCGACTTCAACGCACTCGCTAAGCTGACAGGCGAATGTGCGAACAGGCAGCTCACCTAAAGCGAGCACGCCGTCCCACAGCACTTCACAGTCCTCCATCGGCTCTGCAAGGCAGGTATAAATTTCGCCGTGGGTAAGCTCGTCGTCGGCCTGTTTCACGCGGCCGTGGACCAGCAGCGCCGAGCACACATGGCAGTTGCCGTTGCGACAGCTTTGCGGGCATTCGTAACCCAAACGTTGCGCGGCATCGAGAATCCGCTCGCCAGGCAAGGTTTCCAGCACTGCACCCGAAGGCTGCAAAGTTACGCGCATCAATCTATTCCCAACTGATTCCAGATTTCGTCGACCCGGCGAGTAGTGGCTTCGTCCTTGACGATCACCCGACCCCACTCACGTGTGGTTTCGCCTGGCCATTTATGCGTTGCATCCAGCCCCATCTTTGAACCCAGTCCGGAAACCGGCGAGGCGAAATCCAGATAATCAATCGGCGTGTTTTCGATCATTACCGTGTCGCGCTTGGGGTCCATGCGCGTGGTAATGGCCCAGATCACGTCGTTCCAGTCCCGGGCATTGATATCGTCGTCGGTGACGATAACGAACTTGGTGTACATGAACTGTCGCAAAAACGACCACACACCGAGCATCACGCGCTTGGCATGGCCTGGGTACTGCTTCTTCATGGTCACCACCGCCATACGGTACGAGCAGCCTTCCGGCGGCAAGTAGAAGTCGGTGATTTCCGGGAACTGCTTTTGGAGGATCGGCACGAACACTTCGTTCAATGCAACGCCAAGAATCGCAGGCTCATCAGGCGGACGACCGGTGTAAGTGCTGTGATAGATCGGCTTGATGCGATGGGTGATTCGCTCGACGGTGAACACCGGGAAGCTGTCGACTTCGTTGTAATAGCCGGTGTGGTCGCCGTACGGACCTTCATCGGCCATCTCGCCGGGATGGATCACGCCTTCCAGAACGATTTCCGCGCTGGCGGGCACTTGCAGGTTGTTGCCACGGCACTTGATCAGCTCAGTACGGTTACCCCGCAACAAGCCTGCGAAAGCATATTCGGAGAGGCTGTCCGGTACCGGCGTAACTGCGCCAAGGATGGTTGCCGGGTCCGCGCCCAAGGCAACGGACACCGGGAACGGTTCACCGGGGTGTTTGATGCACCATTCCTTGAAGTCCAGCGCGCCGCCACGATGACTCAACCAGCGCATGATGACTTTATTGCGGCCGATGACTTGCTGGCGATAGATGCCCAGGTTCTGCCGTTCTTTATTCGGACCGCGAGTTACGGTGAGACCCCAGGTGATCAGCGGGCCAACGTCGCCAGGCCAGCAGGTCTGAACGGGCAGCATCCCCAGATCCACATCGTCGCCTTCAATGACTATCTCCTGGCAAGGCGCGTCTTTGACGACTTTCGGTGCCATGGAGATGACTTTTTTGAAGATTGGCAGCTTGGACCAGGCGTCTTTCAAACCCTTGGGAGGCTCGGGCTCTTTGAGGAATGCCAGCAGTTTGCCGATCTCCCGCAGTTCGCTGACTTCTTCCGCGCCCATGCCCATGGCAACGCGTTCTGGTGTGCCAAACAGATTGCCCAGTACCGGAATATCAAAGCCTACCGGCTTTTCGAACAGCAGAGCCGGGCCCTTGGCGCGCAAGGTCCGATCGCAGATTTCGGTCATTTCCAACACTGGGGAAATGGGCATCTGAATGCGTTTCAACTCTCCGCGCTGCTCAAGCTGCTGCACGAAATCCCGTAGATCCTTGAATTTCATTAACCCGGCCACCGATAAAATAGGTTCGTATCGTACCTGCTCTTAGAGTTCGTGGCAGCTTTGAAGTATCTGGATTGAGTCGCTAATACCAATTGTTGAAATACATTCCTGTGGGAGCGAGGCTTGCCCGCGATAAGACCTCCGCGGTTTTTACTTGGAATCGAGTCCAGCCTCATCGCGGGCAAGCCTCGCTCCCACAGGAATCACTGATGACGTGGGACCGGCTTCAGCCGGGAAGAGGTCGGGACAGACGCTGAATATTCATCTGCAGAAATACCGCCTTCCCGGCTAAAGCCGGTCCCACGTCGTCACATCAGCTTGCGGGCACACATAAAGCTTCCCACCGGGATTTAGCGCTATTTCAGAATAGAAAAATGGCGCCGGTGAGGGCGCCATTTTTTGTGCTGCGGTTCTGCCTGTTACTTGCGTTTCATCGACAGGAAGAACTCGTCGTTGGTCTTGGTCTGTTTCAGCTTGTCGATCAAGAACTCGATAGCAGCGACTTCGTCCATTGGGTGCAGCAGTTTGCGCAGGATCCACATACGTTGCAGCTCATCATCGGCCGTCAGCAACTCTTCGCGGCGGGTGCCGGAACGGTTGATGTTGATTGCCGGGAACACGCGCTTCTCAGCGATCTTGCGATCCAGAGGCAGCTCCATGTTGCCGGTGCCTTTGAATTCTTCGTAGATCACTTCGTCCATCTTCGAGCCGGTTTCAACCAGCGCGGTGGCGATAATGGTCAGCGAACCGCCTTCTTCGATGTTCCGTGCTGCGCCGAAGAAACGTTTCGGTTTCTCCAGGGCGTGAGCATCGACACCACCGGTCAGTACCTTGCCGGAGCTTGGAATCACGGTGTTGTAGGCGCGAGCCAGACGAGTGATGGAGTCGAGCAGGATCACCACGTCTTTTTTGTGCTCGACCAGGCGCTTGGCCTTCTCGATCACCATTTCCGCAACCTGTACGTGACGGGTTGGCGGCTCATCGAACGTCGAGGCAACCACTTCGCCGCGCACGGTGCGCTGCATTTCGGTTACTTCTTCCGGACGTTCATCGATCAGCAGAACGATCAGATGCACTTCCGGGTTGTTACGCGTGATGTTCGACGCGATGTTCTGCAGCATGATGGTCTTGCCCGCTTTTGGCGGAGCAACGATCAGGCCGCGCTGGCCTTTACCGATCGGTGCGCACAAGTCGATCACACGGCCGGTCAGGTCTTCAGTGGAACCGTTACCGGCTTCCATCTTCATGCGAATGGTCGGGAACAACGGCGTCAGGTTTTCGAAGAGGATCTTGTTCTTCGCGTTTTCCGGACGGTCGTAGTTGATCGTGTCGACCTTGAGCAGTGCGAAGTAACGTTCGCCCTCTTTCGGTGGACGGATCTTACCGACGATGGTGTCGCCAGTACGCAGGTTGAAGCGGCGGATCTGGCTCGGCGAGACGTAGATATCGTCCGGGCCGGCGAGATAGGAAGCGTCTGCAGAGCGCAGGAAACCGAAGCCGTCCTGGAGGATCTCCAGCACGCCATCACCGGAAATTTCCTCGCCGCTTTTGGCGTGCTTTTTCAGCAGGGAGAAAATCACATCCTGCTTGCGCGAACGGGCCATATTTTCTATGCCCATCTGTTCGGCCATTTCGAGCAGATCGGTAATCGGCTTTTGCTTGAGTTCAGTCAGATTCATATGGGAATGACGTAATCATGTAGGGAGGGGAAAAATTAAGCTTTTTGGGCTTAATGAGGCCGCGCCGCAGAGAAGGCGACAGGATCGCGTACTAAATCGAAAGGAGAGCGTCGGCGACGGCTAGCAGGGGGCAACGGAGAAGCCGTTGCGGGGCCGAATGTACCACTTGATTTTCGAGACGTCTAGTATGACGCCCGAAAAAAAGCCCCGCAATTTGCAGGGCCTTGGCGCATCAGATGTTGGCATCCAGGAACGCTGCCAACTGAGACTTCGACAGCGCACCGACTTTGGTAGCCTCGACGTTGCCGTTCTTGAACAGCATCAGAGTCGGGATTCCACGCACGCCATGCTTGGCCGGGGTTTCCTGATTCTCGTCGATGTTCAGCTTGGCGATGGTCAGTTTACCTTTGTAGGTTTCGGCGATTTCGTCGAGAACCGGGGCAATCATTTTGCACGGGCCACACCACTCAGCCCAGTAATCAACTAGTACAGCACCGTCAGCCTTGAGGACGTCGGCTTCAAAGCTGGCGTCGCTGACATGCTTGATAAGGTCGCTACTCATGGAGTTCTCCGAGTTAGTAGGCTAAAAATCGTGGCCCATCATAGCGGGCCTTGCCCCGTTCAGGAAGTCGGCTTTGATTGAGTCTGGCTATAGACGTCCATGAGTCTGGTTATAGGGAAGATTTAGTGGGGCTGCCCTGGTGTGTATAACGCTGCGCTATATCGCGTTCTGCATTGGAACTGTAGGAGTGAGCTTGCTCGCGATAAAGTCGGAACGACTTTCCTACGACGGTGAGTTCAGTTTTTTTTCACGGCTGCTTCGCAGCCGATCGCGAGCAAGCTCACTCCTACAGGGATCCGTGTTTGAAGCGGGCTAACGGCCTAGCTCGCTGGCGAAACGAAAACAATCCCTGTCCGAAGCGCTGCATTGCGAATGTGTTCGTGCATGGCTTTTTGCGCAGGGCCTGATGAGTGGCGGGCGAGGGCGCGGAGGATCTTGCGGTGTTCCTGCCAGGTTTCCATGGCCCTTGAAGGACGGATAAAAGGCATCTTCTGGCTCTCAAGGAAGATATCGGCTCCAGCGGTGATGATGCCGAGCATCGCCTGATTGCCGCTGGCGATCAGGATGTGCCGGTGGAATTCGAAATCCAGTCGTGATGCCGATTCAAAGTCCCCGGCGCGCAGTTCAAGACGCATGGCCTCGACATTGTCTTCCAGCACGTCACGCTCATCGGCGGTCAAGGTCACGGCGGCGAGCCCGGCAGCAAAGCCTTCCAGTGCATAACGCAGCTGGAATGTATCGGCCGGTGAAACTTGTTTGTCAAAAGGCCAGGAAAAACCACCTGTGCGCTGTTCTGGTTCAGAAATCCCTTGAACGAAGACGCCTTTGCCCGGCTGCACGCTCACCACGCCAAGTGCGCTCAGCGACGACAACGCTTCGCGCAAGGATGCCCGACTGACGCCAAGCAGCGCCGCGAGATCACGCTGCGACGGCAGGCTGTCACCCGGCATATAGCCTTGCTCGACGATCAATTTACGGATCGCCCTGAGTGCAGATTCGGGTACGGCTAGTGGGCTATGGGGCATCACTGTTCAGGCCAGTCAGTCCGCGAAAAGTCCCTTTTATAGCCATCTGTGCATTCCGGCAAGCGACGCCCAAGCCTAGGGCGGCCGGGCAGATCGGCGCTCCAAAGCAGGGCGCAGCAAGGTCTTACTGGTCAGACCAGTCAGGCCAAAAAAGGCCGCGAGGCCTTGGTTTATGGTGGTGAACCAACGGATGGCATGGGCTGTGCACTGAGGATCGGACAAACACCTGTCGTCCATCACGGAGTCTTCCTATGACCAAGCGTTACAGCGCTCTGCTTACTGCCCTGTTTGCCAGCCTCATGCTCAGCCAGGCACCAGCCCACGCCGATGGTCTGGACGACGTCGTGAAGCGCGGCACGTTGAAAGTTGCCGTCCCGCAGGACTTCCCGCCGTTTGGCTCGGTGGGCCCGGACATGAAGCCTCGTGGTCTGGACATCGACACCGCGAAGCTGATCGCTGACCAGCTCAAGGTCAAACTGGAGCTGACGCCGGTCAACAGCACCAACCGTATTCCGTACCTGACCACCGGCAAGGTGGATCTGGTGATCTCCAGCCTCGGCAAGAATCCTGATCGTGAGAAGGTCATCGACTTCTCCAAGGCCTACGCGCCTTTCTACCTGGCGGTGTTCGGTCCACCTGAGGCGTCGATCAAAGGTCTGGACGATCTGAAAGGCAAAACCATCAGCGTAACCCGCGGCGCTATCGAAGATATCGAGCTGACCGCTGTTGCGCCGAAAGAAGCGACCATCAAGCGCTTTGAAGACAACAACTCCACTATTGCGGCTTACCTGGCTGGTCAGACCGACCTGATCGCCAGCGGCAACGTGGTGATGGTTGCGATCAGCGAGAAAAATCCTAAGCGCATCCCTGAGCTGAAAGTGAAACTCAAGGATTCTCCGGTTTATGTGGGCGTAAACAAGGATCAGGGCGCGTTGCTGGGCAAGGTCAACGAAATCATCGACGCCGCCAAGAAAGATGGCTCGCTGGAGAAGAACTCCCAGACCTGGCTCAAGCAGCCTCTGCCCGCTGACCTCTGATAGCTGCTCACTGATTTCGGAGGCTGCCAATGGCTTACAACTTTGACTTTGTACCGGTCATGCAGAACGCCGATCTGCTACTGCGTGGGGCGCTGTTTACCCTGGAGTTGACCGCCATTGGCACTGTGCTCGGTGTGGGTCTGGGTATTATCGGTGCCATCGTGCGGGCCTGGAAGATTCAGCCGTTCTCGGCGATTTTCGGGGTCTACGTCGAGCTGATACGCAACACCCCTTTCCTAGTGCAGTTGTTTTTCATCTTCTTCGGGCTGCCGTCTTTGGGCCTGCAGATTTCCGAATGGCAGGCCGCGATTCTGGCCATGGTGATCAACCTGGGTGCTTACTCGACGGAGATTATCCGCGCAGGTATTCAGGCGATTCCCAAAGGTCAGCTAGAAGCCGCCGCCGCGTTGGCAATGACGCGCTTCGAGGCGTTCCGCTACGTCGTACTGATTCCGGCATTGGGTAAAGTCTGGCCGGCATTGAGCAGCCAGATCATTATCGTGATGCTCGGTTCAGCGGTCTGTTCGCAGATCGCTACCGAGGAGTTGAGCTTCTTCGCCAACTTTATTCAGTCGCGTAATTTCCGGGCTTTCGAGACGTACATCGTCACGACGCTGATTTACCTCTTTATGGCGCTGATGGTTCGCCAGCTTCTGGCCTGGATCGGTCGTCGCTACATTTCGAGGAAAGGCTGATGGATTTCACTCTTTGGGATGTTGTGCGCAATCTGCTCACCGGTTTGCAATGGACGCTGGCCCTCTCTTTGGTGGCGTTCATCGGCGGCGGTGCGATTGGGCTGCTGGTCATGTGCATGCGCATTGCCAAGCTCAATGCGCCGCGCGTAATCGCCAAGGTTTACATCGAACTGTTTCAGGGTACGCCGCTGCTGATGCAGCTGTTTCTGGTGTTCTTCGGCGTGGCTTTGCTGGGTTTCGATATTTCGCCGTGGGCCGCCGCTGCGCTGGCGTTGACGCTGTTTACCAGTGCTTACCTGGCTGAGATCTGGCGTGGTTGCGTCGAATCGATTGCCAATGGTCAGTGGGAAGCGTCTGCCAGTCTGGCGATGACGCCGCTGGAGCAACTGCGTTATGTAATTCTCCCTCAGGCACTGCGCATTGCCGTGGCGCCTACGGTCGGGTTTTCGGTGCAAGTCGTCAAAGGCACGGCAGTGACCTCGATCATTGGTTTCACCGAATTGACCAAAACCGGCGGCATGCTCGCCAACGCTACGTTCCAGCCCTTCATGGTGTATGGCTTCGTCGCTCTGGGCTACTTCATGCTCTGCTATCCCCTGTCCCTCAGTGCCCGTTACCTGGAAAGGAGACTGCATGCCTCTGCTTAGAATTTCCGCGCTGCATAAATATTACGGCGACCATCACGTCTTGAAAGGCATCGACCTGACGGTTGAAGAAGGTCAGGTCGTGGCGATTATCGGCCGTAGCGGTTCGGGTAAAAGTACGCTGCTGCGTACGTTGAACGGGTTGGAGTCGATCAACGACGGCGTTATCGAAGTCGATGGCGAATACCTGGATGCCGCCCGCGCAGACCTGCGCTCGCTGCGGCAGAAAGTCGGCATGGTCTTCCAGCAGTTCAACCTGTTCCCGCACCTGAGTGTTGGCGAGAACGTGATGCTGGCACCACAGGTGGTGAAGAAGGTTTCGAAAGCTGAAGCCAGGAAGATTGCCAAAGAGATGCTGGAGCGTGTCGGGCTGGGAGAGAAATTCGACGCGTTCCCTGATCGGCTTTCAGGTGGTCAGCAGCAGCGCGTGGCGATTGCTCGTGCGCTGGCGATGTCGCCGAAGGTATTGCTCTGTGACGAAATCACCTCGGCGCTGGACCCGGAGCTGGTCAACGAAGTGCTGAGCGTGGTGCGTCAACTGGCAAAAGACGGCATGACGCTGATCATGGTGACCCACGAAATGCGCTTTGCCCGGGAAGTGGGCGACAAACTGGTGTTCATGCATCAGGGCAAGGTGCATGAAGTGGGCGATCCGAAAATCCTCTTCGCCAACCCGAGAACGCCAGAGCTGGCGAATTTTATCGGGTCGGTGGAGCAGGGGGCTTAAGAGCACCCTTCAACCAAGTCTGGAATGCAGTCCCGGTAGGAGGCAACTTGTTGGCGAGGGCGTCAGACCTGTTTAACCAGGAACGTTGCCTCGCCAACAACTTGGCTCCTACCGGGGGGGCGTGTCGTTGCTGAAACGAGTGAGCCAGCCCGGCTCCCACATGTATTGGTATTGTTGGCGATTGCTTAAAGACGCAACAACGTCTTCCACGCACGGCTCTGGAACACGACGATGGTCTGTTGCACTCGAGCATCCAGCACTTCATCACTGATCGGCTGTTCAGCCAGGTGCACCAGCTTGTTCAGCTCGCCGTACAGACGATCCAGCTCCGGCAGGTCCAGTGCGCCACGGGCGTGGTGCAGCCAGGCCTGAATGCGCTCGATACGCGGCAGTTGTTCTGCCAGATCTTCCGGCTGCTGTTGATAACGACCCAGTTGCAAAGCCGTGGCTTCATCGGCCAGAAAACGCGGCAGCCAGCTATCCAGTTGCGCCGCGCCCTGGCGATTGCCGCGGTTATTACGTTCCACTGTCCAGCTGCGTGCCAGCAACCAGCGCGACGTGGTCAGCGAGAACAGGCCCCAGCGCGGGTCCTGCAGCTCTTCAAGGAACTGCTCGTGAGCTGCGCCACGCACATCCTCATCTTCCTGGCCTGCCTGAACCAGTGGGCGCCAGTCTTCCAGCAAGGCATCCAGCGACGAACGCAGTTCACTGCTGGTGCTGCGTGGTGCGGCCTGGCCGAGGCTGCCCGTCAGCGCGCGCAATTCCGCGAGCAACGCAACCCAGTCCTGAAGCAAGCGCCAGTGGCCGTTGAAACGGTATTGCTCGGCCAGACGCTGGCTGCTGCCCAACAAGTGCAAGGCCAGTGCAGCGTAAGCGTCATCCAGCGGCATTTCAGCGTGGAACTGCGGAGCCGGAAGCGTCAGCGAATAGCTATTGGCGTCCAGCAGGCGATAGCCACGCTCGGCCTTGCTGATGTCGCAAGGCATCAGTGGCAAGGTCACGGCCAGTTCAGCAGCCAGTTCCAGCAGTGCAGCCGGGTCGCCCTCGCGCAACTCCAGCTCCAGCTCGCAGATTTCTTCCTTCTGCTTACCCGCCACGACGTGACCGAGATCGAGTGCTGCTTCGATCACAACCTTGGTTTTACCGCGGCCCCAGGCGATCTCTGCACGCTCACGGACGAAGTCGGTAGTGAACAGCGGTTTAATGGTTTTCTTGTCCAGGTCGGCCAATTGCTCAGGCCAGCATTCGCCGTCGAGCTTCTTCAGATCCAGCTTGGCCTTGGGCAGGTCCCAATTGAATTCGTTGCGCTCCGAGAACCCGGCAACGCTTTGGCCACGCGTCTTCATGGTCTGGATGATCTGATCGCCATCACGACGTACGCGCAGCGCAACCTTGGCGTTGGCCAGGTCGCGCTCTGGCGTATCGAAATACTGATTGGACAGCTCCACGCTCTCCCAGCCGCTCTTGTTACGCTTCTTCAGCAACGGGTGATCGCGCAGTGCAGCGAGGGTTTCGCGGCTGACGCGGAGTTTGATTTCTGTTTCTTTCTGCATGGCCGGGAATCCAGACGCTTTTACTGATAAACGGGGTGCAGCCGGTTGTTGCGTGGCTACTTAGGGTGGGCAGTGTACAGGACATGGCCTATAAACTGGCTGGATCAAATCCCGTCGGCTGGAATGACATCCCCTGTGGGAGCGGTGCTTGCCCGCGATCATAGCGGCGCGGTATGTCAGATAATCCGCGCCGCTATGATCGCGGGCAAGCACCGCTCCCACAGGTTCTGCGTTTCTCCGCCGCTGTGAGATGTCTGGCAAACCGCCCTTAACGGTTTATTCCCACCGCCCGATAGCCCTATGATGGTCAGCAAGCTCTCCCCTTAAAGGAAACGCACATGCCCTTGCCGTCCATGAAAGACCAATTCGCTGCGTTGATTGCCGCGCCTTCGGTGAGCTGCACCCAGCCTTCACTGGATCAGTCCAACCGTGCGGTGATCGACTTGCTGGCCGGTTGGCTGGGCGATCTGGGTTTTGCTTGTGATATCCAGCAGGTTTCGCCGGGCAAGTTCAACTTGTTGGCCAGTTTTGGCAGTGGTCCTGGCGGGCTAGTGTTGGCCGGGCACAGCGACACAGTGCCGTTCGATGAGGCCCTGTGGAAAACTGATCCGCTGAAGCTGACGGAAGTCGACAACCGCTGGGTCGGGCTGGGCAGTTGTGACATGAAAGGCTTCTTTGCATTGATCATCGAAGCCGTGCAGCCGCTGCTGGATCAGCCTTTCAAGCAACCGCTGTTGATCCTGGCAACCTGTGACGAAGAAAGCTCCATGGCCGGCGCTCGTGCGTTGGCTGAAGCGGGACGTCCCTTGGGACGTGCAGCCGTGATTGGTGAGCCAACGGGTCTCAAGCCGATCCGTTTGCATAAAGGCGTGATGATGGAGCGCATCGATATTCTCGGGCGCAGCGGTCATTCTTCTGACCCAAGCCTGGGGCACAGCGCCCTGGAAGCGATGCATGATGCAATCAGCGAGCTCAAGGGCTTGCGCAAGCAATGGCAGCTTGAGTACCGCAATCCGCAGTTCAGCGTGCCGACGCCAACCCTGAATTTCGGTTGCATCCACGGCGGAGATAACCCGAACCGGATTTGCGGCCAGTGCTCACTGGAGTTCGACCTGCGCCCACTGCCAGGCATGGACCCGGCTGTGCTGCGCGCCGCGATCCGTCAGAAGCTGGAACCGCTGGCGGAACTGCATCAAGTCAAAATCGACTATGCGCCGTTGTTTCCTGAGGCACCGCCGTTCGAGCAGTCCGCCGATGCGGAACTGGTGCGTATTGCAGAACGTCTTACAGGGCATCGCGCCGAAGCGGTAGCATTTGGTACCGAAGCCGCTTATTTTCAGCGTCTGGGGTGCGAAACACTGGTATTGGGCCCAGGTGATATTGCCTGCGCGCATCAACCGGGCGAGTATCTTGAAATGTCACGTTTGCAGCCTACAGTGCGTCTGTTAAGCCAACTGATTGAACATTATTGCCTGAACCCGCAATGAGTCGGGTCATGCCAGAGAGAGAATTAAGGAGAGTGCGCGTGCAGCCATGCTTGTTCCGACGATAACCACCACACGGTTGTGAGTGTTTCTGTCTTTCGTCCTTTTATCAGCAGGCTCTTCAGGTTATGCACGAATACGTCAATTGGCTTCGCCACGCGTCTCCTTATATCAATGCCCACCGTGAACGCACCTTTGTTGTGATGCTGCCCGGTGACGGCGTTGAGCATCCGAACTTCGGCAACATCGTCCACGATCTGGTGCTGCTGCACAGTCTCGGCGTGCGTCTGGTGCTGGTTCACGGCTCACGTCCGCAAATCGAAAGCCGCCTGGCTGCTCGCGGTCTGACGCCGCAATATCATCGCAACCTGCGCGTGACTGATGCCGCAACGCTGGACTGTGTCATTGATGCGGTTGGCCACTTGCGCCTCGACATCGAAGCGCGTCTCTCCATGGACATGGCCGCCTCGCCGATGCAGGGCTCGCGCTTGCGGGTAACCAGCGGCAATCTGGTCACCGCACGGCCCATTGGCGTCTGGGAAGGCGTGGATTACCAGCACACCGGCGAAGTCCGTCGGATCGACCGCAAGGGTATCAACCGCCTGCTGGACGAGCGCCATATCGTGCTGCTATCGCCAATCGGATATTCGCCAACCGGCGAGATTTTTAACATCGCCTGCGAAGACGTCGCTACCCGTACCGCTATCGATCTGGGTGCCGACAAGTTGCTGCTGTTTGGTGAAGAGCGCGGCTTGATGGACGAGCAGGGGCGGCTGGTGCGTGAACTGCGTCCGCAACAGGTGCCAGCGCATATCCTGCGTCTGGGCAGCAACTACAACTATCAGGCTGAATTGCTGGATGCTGCCGCTGAGGCGTGCCGAGGCGGTGTGGGCCGTAGCCATATCGTCAGCTATGTCGAGGATGGCGCGCTGCTCACCGAGCTGTTCACCCGAGATGGTGGCGGTACGCTGGTGGCGCAGGAGCAATTCGAGCTGGTCCGCGAAGCGGCCATTGAGGACGTGGGCGGTTTGATGGACCTGATTACGCCGCTGGAAGAGCAGGGCATTCTGGTGCGTCGTTCCCGTGAAGTGCTGGAGCGCGAGATCGAGCAGTTCAGCGTGGTCGAGCGCGAAGGCTTGATCATTGCCTGTGCGGCGTTGTATCCGATTGTGGATTCGCAAGCGGGTGAGTTGGCTTGCCTGGCGGTCAACCCTGAATATCGTCATGGCGGCCGCGGTGATGAGTTGCTTGAGCGCATTGAAACCCGTGCTCGTGAATTAGGCTTGAAGACCCTGTTCGTCCTTACTACGCGCACTGCGCACTGGTTCCGCGAACGCGGTTTCGAGCCAAGCAGCGTCGACCGCCTGCCGGCTGCCCGTGCATCACTCTATAACTTCCAGCGTAATTCGAAGATTTTCGAGAAGGCGTTGTAAAAGCCGGATCGTTGCGGCAAACACCGATTCTGTAGGAGCTCACGAGCAACGCGAGGCAGCGATAGGGGTGTTTCAGGTAAACCGCTATCGCTGCCTCGCGTTGCTCGTGAGCTCCTACAGATAATCGTGCTTTCGGCTCAGTTACTAATCCGCAATATACTCGCCTGATACGCGCCGACGAAGGTGTCGAAATCCACCGGTTCTTCGGTTTGCTCCAGCTCTGCCTGTTCGGCAATCGAAGTGCTGGCCAGTTCTTCGAAATGCGCCTGCTCTTCAGCGCTCAGCGGGTTGCTGCGGAAGTATTCGGCGTGCGCACGGCTCTGACGCAGCGAGAACGCGGTAAAACCTTCGTTGTGCTCCTTCATGCTCGCCAGCACTTTCGCCGATGGAGTCAGTGACGCGTCATCGACCTTGGCTTGCTGCGCCGCGATGGATTTGACGTGCTCGTCAGTGCCTTGGGCCTGATCCAGCAATTGCGCGATGGGCTTGATTTTCTCCAACAGCTCGGTGGCCCATGCCTTCAGGTCGATGGTGCCGTCGTTGCGATTGAGTTCAAGGCCTGGGCGACGTCCTTCCTTGACCACGGTCAGGAAATTCGATGCAGCATTACGGCATTCATTATTGGCCAGTTGCGGGCTTTCCTGCAGGGCGCAGTACAGCACGAAGGCGTCGACGAAACGGGCTTGCTGCAGATCGATGCCGGTTGGCAGGAACGGGTTGATGTCCAGGCAGCGAACTTCAACATATTGCACGCCGCGGGCAACCAACGCCTGAATCGGACGTTCGCCCGAGTAAGTGACGCGCTTGGGGCGGATGTTGGAGTAGTACTCGTTTTCAATCTGCAACACGTTGGTGTTGAGCTGAACCCACTCGCCGTCAGCGTTATGCGTGCCCACTTTGACATACGGTGCGTACGGCGTGGCTACCGCTTTGCGCAGGCTGTCGGTGTAGCTGATCAGATCGTTGTAGCAAGGCGTCAGGTCGGCCTGGGCGTTGCTCTGATAGCCGAGGTCGCTCATGCGCAGGCTGGTCGCATAAGGCAGATACAACGTGTCAGCGTCGAACTGCTCAAGCTTATGGGCACGGCCGCGCAAGAAGCCCGCATCCAGCGCAGGAGACGCGCCGAACAGGTACATCAGCAGCCAGCTGTAGCGACGGAAGTTACGTATCAGTCCGATGTAAGCATGGGACTGATAGTCGCGGGCATCGCCCTCGAAATCTTCGGTTTGCTTAAGCAGAGGCCAGACGCTTTCTGGCAGCGAAAAGTTGTAATGAATGCCCGCAATGCACTGCATGGTCTTGCCGTAACGCAGGGCCAGACCTTTACGATAGACGTACTTGAGCTTGCCGATATTCGACGTACCGTAATAGGCAATCGGAATATCTTTTTCGTCCGGCAGCGGACACGGCATCGACGGGCTCCAGAGGAGCTCGTTACCCAGCTTGGTGTAAGCAAAACGGTGGATCTGATCCAGGCTGGCCAGGGTTTCAACCGGGTTGGCCAGTGCCGGAGTAATAAACTCCAGCAGCGATTCGGAATAGTCCGTGGTGATCTGACCGTGGGTCAGGGCTGCGCCCAGAGCTTGCGGATGCGGTGTCTGCGCCAGCTTTGCATCGCCGGTCACGCGCAGGCATTCGCGCTCAATACCGTGCAGGCACTGCTCCAGCAGGGAGAGGTTAGTGCGCTCGCTAAGCAAAGCCAGGCGGCGGTTGAGAAGTTCGCTCAAGTTGGATTCCTTCACGCGTCAGTCGCCCCAATATGGGGGTGGATGTGACGGTGTACAAGGGTGAGGATTAACTGGCGATGTCGCCTGGTTTGGTTCTGCGACGCCATTATCGATAGCTCATTCTGGCCACAGCGCGCATGGAAAATTCCGACACTTATTCAATAGCGCCGAAATTACCTTAATTTGGCCTGTCTGTACTAGACGACAGCGAACGTGCCTTGTGCTTTGGCGACAAGTTTCTCGCCTTGCAGCACTTCGGCTTCAACCACCAGCGTGCGACGGCCCGCGTGCAGCACCTTGGCGATGCACAGCACCTCGCCTTCCGATACCCCACGCATGTAGTTGATTTTGCATTCGATGGTCACGCTGCGCTGATCGAAACCGTGGGAGCTGGAACAGGCCAGCCCCATGGCGATGTCGACGAGGCTGAAAATCGCCCCGCCGTGCATCACATTGCCGCGATTGCGCAGGTGATCTTCCAGCGGCAAGGCCACTTCGGCAACGCCTACGTCCAGGCGGCGCAGCTGACAGCCTATCGCCCGGAAGTACGCGCTTTCAGTAAAACCCGCCGGAATGTCCATCAGCGCTTCTTCAGCTGTTTAGCGTTGGCGAACAACGAAGCCATGGCGTTATTGGCCGGTGCTGCTGCTGTTGCGGTTTCCTTGCGCGGTGCGCTGCTCTGCTGCTGGCGCGGGGCCGAGCCAGGACGCGAGCCACGAGCGCCGTCGACTTTCTCGCCCGGTGTGTCGCTCATGCGCATGGACAAGCCAACGCGTTTGCGCGGGATGTCCACTTCCATGACCTTTACCTTGACGACATCACCGGCCTTGACCGCCTCACGCGGGTCCTTGATGAATTTCTCGGACAGCGCCGAGATATGCACCAGACCATCCTGATGCACGCCGATGTCGACGAAAGCGCCGAAGTTGGTGACGTTGGTCACAACACCTTCGAGGATCATGCCAGGCACCAGGTCCTTCAGATCTTCAACGCCATCCTGGAACTCTGCGGTCTTGAACTCCGGGCGCGGGTCGCGGCCTGGCTTCTCAAGCTCTTGCAGAATGTCGGTGACGGTTGGCAAACCGAAGGTTTCGTCGGTGTACTTTTTCGGGTCCAGACGCTTGAGGAAGCTGGCGTCGCCGATCAGCGAGCGGATGTCGCGGTCGGTTTCAGACGCGATACGCTTCACCAGCGGATAGGCTTCCGGGTGAACGGCCGATGAGTCCAGCGGGTTATCGCCGTTCATGACGCGAAGGAAGCCTGCAGCCTGTTCGAAGGTTTTTTCGCCCAGACGCGGGACTTTTTTCAGCGCTGCACGGGATTTGAAGGCGCCGTTTTCATCGCGATGCGCCACGATGTTCTGCGCCAGTGTCGTGTTGAGCCCGGAAATGCGTGCCAACAGCGCCACCGATGCAGTATTCACATCCACGCCGACCGCGTTTACACAGTCTTCGACTACTGCGTCCAGACCGCGCGCAAGCTTGAGCTGCGATACGTCGTGCTGGTACTGACCGACACCGATGGATTTCGGGTCAATCTTCACCAGCTCAGCCAGCGGGTCTTGCAGGCGGCGGGCGATAGACACCGCGCCACGGATCGATACGTCCAGATCTGGGAATTCCTTTGCAGCCAGTTCCGAGGCGGAATAAACCGAGGCCCCCGCTTCGGAGACCATGACCTTGGTCATTTTCAGGCCTGGGTATTTTTTGATCAGTTCAGCGGCCAGCTTGTCGGTTTCGCGGCTGGCGGTGCCGTTGCCGATGGCGATCAGGTCTACCGCGTGCTTGGCGCAGAGTGCAGCCAGCACCGCGATGGTCTGATCCCACTGGTTTTTCGGCACGTGCGGGTAAACCGTGGCGTAATCCAGCAGCTTGCCGGTGGAGTCGACCACGGCGACCTTGCAACCGGTGCGCAGGCCCGGGTCCAGCCCCAGTGTGGCGCGAGGGCCTGCCGGTGCGGCGAGCAGCAGGTCATGCAGGTTATGGGCGAAAACGTTGATCGCTTCGGTTTCCGCGCCATCGCGCAGCTCACCCAGCAAGTCGGTTTCCAGATGGCTGTAGAGCTTGACCTTCCACGTCCAGCGCACCACTTCTGCCAGCCACTTGTCAGCCGGACGGTTCTGGTTTTGCAGACCAAAACGCTCGCCGATCATGAGTTCGCACGGGTGCATGGTGCCGGGCAGTTCTTCACCGACTTTCAGGGCCGAGCTGAGGAAGCCTTCGTTGCGACCACGGAAAATTGCCAGTGCGCGGTGCGACGGCATGCTTTTCAGCGGCTCGTCGTGTTCGAAGTAATCGCGGAACTTGGCACCTTCTTCTTCCTTGCCAGGCACCACGCGTGCACTGATTACGGCTTCCTGTTTGAGGAAGCTGCGCAGCTTGTCCAGCAGGGTGGCGTCTTCGGCGAAGCGCTCCATGAGGATGTACTTCGCGCCTTCCAGCGCGGCCTTCACGTCGGCCACGCCTTTTTCTGCGTCCACAAAACGTGCGGCTTCGGCTTCCGGGCTCAATGTCGGATCGTTGAACAGACCGTCGGCCAATTCGCCAAGGCCGGCTTCCAGGGCAATCTGGCCTTTGGTGCGGCGTTTTTGCTTATAAGGCAGATACAAGTCTTCGAGGCGGGTCTTGGTATCGGCAAGCTTGATATCGCGGGCCAGCTCCGGGGTCAGCTTGCCTTGCTCTTCAATGCTGGCAAGGATGCTGATGCGGCGCTCGTCGAGTTCGCGCAGGTAGCGCAGGCGCTCTTCAAGATGACGCAGTTGCGTGTCATCGAGGCTGCCGGTCACTTCTTTGCGGTAACGGGAAATGAAAGGCACGGTAGAGCCTTCATCCAGTAGGGCGACGGCCGCTGCGACCTGTTGTGGGCGTACGCCAAGTTCTTCGGCGATGCGGCTGTTGATGCTGTCCATGAGACCACCTGGAGTTGTGAGCTAAATACCTGATTACAAAGTGGCCGCGAGCTACGCTGGCCGACTTTCACAAGAATACTGTCGAGCTGCCATGTTCAGGCATTGCCTGACTTTGAGGGCGGCGCATTATACCCAGCGGAGTTCGTTTAGGGGATGAGCCGACAAAAGCACTGTTTTTGCTCAGAGGATGCAAGGCGTGAGTGGCAGCCCCGGTAAAATCTGCTAACAATGCACACGGTGCGTATCACAGCAGCTACGCCATAATGCGGGCCGAGATCAAAGGAGCATCTGAATGAGCAGCACTGCACAAACTGCCGAAGGCGAAAAAATCCTTATTGTTGATGACGATCCGGGTTTGAGCAGCCTGTTAGAGCGTTTTTTCACCAGCAAGGGTTATCGTGCCCGTGCTGTGGCCAACGTTGAGCAAATGGATCGCTTGCTGGCCCGCGAAGTCTTCAATCTTGTCGTACTTGACCTGATGCTGCCGGGCGAAGACGGGCTGTCAGCCTGCCGTCGTCTGCGAGCCGCTAACAATCAGGTGCCAATCATCATGCTGACCGCCAAGGGCGATGAGCTGAGCCGCATCAAAGGCCTCGAACTGGGCGCTGACGATTACCTGGCCAAACCCTTCAACCCTGACGAGCTGATGGCGCGGGTCAAGGCTGTATTGCGTCGTCAGGCCGCTCCGGTACCCGGCGCACCGGGCAGCGAAGACGAGTCAGTCACCTTTGGTGATTACGAATTGTCCCTGGCCACGCGCGAACTCAAGCGTGGCGATGAAGTACACATGCTCACCACAGGCGAGTTTGCTGTCCTCAAGGCGCTGGTGATGCATGCTCGCGAACCGCTGACCCGCGACAAACTGATGAACCTGGCCCGCGGCCGCGAGTGGGATGCGCTGGAGCGTTCGATCGACGTGCAGATTTCCCGTCTGCGTCGCCTGATCGAGCCGGATCCTTCCAAGCCGCGCTACATTCAAACGGTTTGGGGTGTTGGTTATGTATTCGTTCCGGACGGTGCGGGTACACGATAATCGAGCGCTTTTAGGAGCACAGCCCGCTGTGGTGATTGCCAGTCACGTCGATAGCCCCGAACAGGTCTATCGACGTTTTGGTTTTCGTTGATCCGGCGTCGGGTTGTCGTTCGCGTTTCGCAAACCTGCGAGCCTGGCTCGCTCCTGCAAAGTGTATAGCTGCAACTATGAAAACCCCGCTCTGGTTCCCGCAAAGCTTCTTCTCTCGCACTCTTTGGCTGGTGCTCATCGTCGTGCTGTTCTCCAAGGCGCTGACCCTGGTTTATCTGTTGATGAACGAGGACGTGCTGGTCGACAGGCAATACAGCCACGGTGTCGCGCTAACCCTGCGCGCTTATTGGGCAGCCAACGAGAATGACCGGGAGGCGATTGCCGATGCGGCAGGGCTGATCCGCGTGGTGGGCGGCGGTGTTCCGGAAGGTGAGCAGCATTGGCCCTACAGCGAAATCTATCAGCGCCAGATGCAGGCCGAGCTGGGCGCGGACACTGAAGTCCGTCTGCGTGTGCACGCGCCACCAGCATTGTGGGTCCGGGCACCAAGCCTGGGCGATGGCTGGTTGAAAGTGCCGCTGTACCCGCACCCACTGCGTGGTCAGAAAATCTGGAGCGTGCTGGGCTGGTTCCTCGCCATCGGGCTGTTATCCACAGCCTCGGCGTGGATCTTCGTCCGACAACTCAATCAGCCCCTAAAGCGGCTGGTGTTCGCCGCCAGGCAGTTAGGGCAGGGGCGCAGCGTGCGTCTGCCGGTCAGCGATACGCCCAGTGAAATGACCGAGGTATACCGCGCGTTCAACCAGATGGCCGAGGACGTCGAACAGGCCGGGCAGGAGCGAGAATTGATGCTGGCGGGTGTTTCCCATGACCTGCGAACACCGTTGACCCGCTTGCGCTTGTCGCTGGAGTTGATGAAGGGCGAAAACGAACTCACTGAAGGCATGGTTCGCGACATTGAAGACATGGACGCCATTCTCGATCAATTCCTGGCGTTCATCCGCGATGGGCGCGATGAAGAAATCGAAGAGGTGGACCTCAGTGAGCTGGTGCGTGATGTAGTTGCCCCGTTCAACAATCCGGAGAATCCTGAAGAGCAGATCCGCCTTTGCCTTGAGCCGATTCCGCCATTCCCGTTGCGACGCGTTTCAATGAAGCGATTGCTCACCAACCTGATTGGCAATGCCATGCACCACGCAGGCAATGGCATTGAGGTTGCGGCTTATGTGTCCGGCGATACCAGTGCGCCTTACGTGGTGCTGAGCGTTCTGGACCGTGGAACCGGGATTGACCCGTCGGAGCTTGAGGTGATTTTCAACCCGTTCATTCGCGGTGATCGTGCCCGAAGTGGCAAGGGCACGGGGCTGGGGTTGGCGATCGTCAAGCGGATTGCAGCGATGCACGGCGGCAACGTCGAATTGCGCAATCGTTCGGGCGGTGGCCTGGAAGCGCGAGTGCGCCTGCCTTTAGGGCTGATGCTGCCGAGAGGGGCGGTTTAAAAACGGCCAACTCAATCTGTCTCCTGTTGGAGATTCCATATTTGTCCGCAAGCTGATTGACGACGTGGGACCGGCTTTAGCCGGGAAGGCGGTATTTCGGCAGATGAAGATTCAGTGTCTGCACCGGCCTCTTCCCGGCTGAAGCCGGTCCCACGTCATCAGTGATCCAGCTCCCACTGGGCAGCAAAAGACCTGGGTTTAGCCTTTCCCTTTGGTCCGCGTCATATGCGGGCCGCTGTTTTTCTCCAGATACTCAATGATCATCCCGGCCACGTCTTTGCTGGTAGTCACTTCGATGCCTTCCAGCCCTGGTGACGAATTGACCTCCATCACCAGCGGGCCGTGATTGGAGCGCAGGATATCGACACCGGCGACGCTCAGGCCCATGACCTTGGCGGCGCGGATGGCGGTCATGCGCTCCTCGGGAGTGATCTTGATCAGACTGGCGCTGCCGCCACGGTGCAGATTGGAGCGGAATTCGCCGGGTTTGGCCTGGCGCTTCATCGAAGCAATGACCTTGTCACCGACCACGAAGCAGCGGATATCCGCGCCACCCGCTTCCTTGATGTACTCCTGAACCATGATGTCTTGCTTGAGGCCCATGAACGCCTCGATTACCGATTCAGCCGCAGTGGCTGTTTCGCACAGCACCACGCCAATGCCCTGAGTACCTTCCAGCACCTTGATCACCAACGGTGCGCCGTTGACCATCTGGATCAGGTCGGGGATATCGTCCGGTGAGTGAGCAAAGCCTGTCACCGGCAAACCGATCCCGCGACGCGAGAGCAGTTGCAGCGAGCGCAGTTTGTCCCGCGAACGAGCGATAGCTACCGATTCGTTGAGCGGGAAAACGCCCATCATTTCGAACTGACGCAACACAGCGCAGCCATAAAAAGTCACTGAAGCACCGATCCGCGGGATCACCGCATCAAAGCCCTCCAGCGGTTTGCCGCGATAGTGGATCTGCGGCTTGTGGCTGGCGATATTCATGTAGGCACGCAGGGTGTCGATCACCACCATCTCATGGCCACGTTCAATACCAGCTTCGACCAGACGACGGGTTGAATACAAACGCGGGTTACGCGAAAGCACAGCGATCTTCATGCAGCACCTGTGGCAGAGGTAGTCGAGACCGGGAAAACCGGTTTGTCCTGAACGTAAGTAATGCCCGGATTGACGACCAGTTGGCCATCGATCAAGGCGTTGGAGCCGAGTAGCAAGCGATAGCGCATTGCTTTGCGGCAGGCCAGCGTGAATTCCACAGGCCAGACGCGATCACCCAAAGCCAGGGTGGTGCGAATGACATAGCGGACCTGCGCGTGACCGTTGGAGCTTTTTATGGTTTTCATGGCGACCAGCAGCGCTTCGCAACGGCGATGGCGCAACTGGACCACAGTGCCCAGATGGGCGTTGAAACGAACCCACTTCTGGCCGTCGCGTTCGAAAGGCTCGATCTCGGTGGCGTGCAGGCTTGAGGTGCTCGCACCGGTATCAATTTTCGCCCGCAGGCCTGCCACCCCAAGATCGGGCAGCGCCACCCACTCACGCAGGCCGATGACTGTCAGATGATCAAATGTTTTCAATGAATTTCCGTACTTCTTATGCTTTCTGCCAGACCCCTGAATCGATCTGGGCCAATGCTTTGAATGCAGGTCTGGCGAACCAGTAACCTTGCATCAGGTAAATCCCGCAGTCTGCGAGGAAGTCCCGCTCTTCGGCACATTCGATGCCTTCGGCAATGACTGTAACCCCTAACTCCGCACACATTGTGACAACCCCGCGAACGATAGCCTGACGCGGCCGGTCGCGGTGAATATCTCTGATTAATTGCATGTCGAGTTTTATCAGGTCCGGCTGAAAGTCGGCGAGCAGGGTCAGGCCCGAGTATCCGGCGCCGAAATCGTCAATGGCCGTCATGAAACCGAATTGGCGGTATTCACGCAGAATATTGGTCAGGTGGCGATTGTTATCGACGTGCTCGCTTTCAATCGTTTCGAAGATCAGCCGGTCCAGCGGAAAGTCATGCTGACGCGCAGCCTCAAGCGTGCTGCGGATGCACAACTCGGGTCGATAAACCGCATTGGGCAGAAAGTTGATCGAAAGCCGCTCTTGCATCTGCAACGCAGCAGCCCCCGCGATGGCGTGGGTCCGGCACAACTGGTCGAAGCGATAGCGGTTCTTGTCCGTGACCTGGTTCAAGACCGAAAACGCACCTTCGCCATTGATGCCACGCACCAGTGCTTCGTGCGCAAAAACCGACTGGTCGCGCAGGTCAACGATAGGCTGATAGGCAAAGGCGAAAGAGAAGTCCAGATCGGGGCTGTTTCTGCAACCGTCGCAGCCGCTGGCGGGTGAGGTCAATGACGGGGGGAACTCAGTCATATCACGTTCCATGTATAAGGTTTTGGAAAGAGCCAGGGTTGCAGATCGTCGCAAACGCTTGCAGCACGCGGTGCGTGCCGTAGTACAGTCTGACTACGACCTGATTGAGGAATTCATATGGCTCAAAAGTCAGAGGAAGACGATAAAGTCCGCCTGGATAAATGGCTATGGGCGGCCCGTTTCTACAAGACTCGTGCCTTGGCAAAAACGGCAATTGAAAGTGGTAAGGTGCACTGCCGTGGCGAGCGTTGCAAGCCGGGCAAAGAACCGCGCATCGGTGATCAGTTTCAGATTCGTACAGGCTTCGATGAGCGTACGGTCGTTGTTGAGGCCCTGTCGATTGTCCGCCGCGGCGCGCCGGAGGCCCAAGCGCTTTACAGCGAGACGCCCGAGAGTATTACCAAGCGTGAAAATGAAGCCGCGCAACGCAAGGCCGGGAATCTGGGTGTGACTACCGACGGCAAGCCCACCAAGAAGCAGCGCCGGCAATTGTTCGATTTTCGTGGAGCGGTGCGCGAATAAGTGAACCTCGTGAACCCGTAGGACCGGCTTTAGCCGGGAGAGCGGTATTTCTAGCGAAGAGACGCCGGTCCTGCGAATCGCGTAGATCCTGTGGGAGCGGTGCTTGCCCGCGATAAGAACACCGCGTCTATCCTGAATCGCATCCAGCCTTATCGCGGGCAAGCACCGCTCCCGCAGGGGTTGAGTGATCAGTTCAATCCCCGCGTACGACACTGATGCGGTTCACCACCGGTAACTTCTCAAACAGCGTGAAAATCGGCGATGTAACCTTCAGCCAGAAATTACTCATCCCTGCTGCAAACGGTGTGTAATAACCCCAGCCCAACGCGAGCAGAGCGATCAACACGCCGCCGATATAGTCGTCCTGCCCCCAGTGAGCACCCGCCACCAGGCGCGGCATCATGAAAAGAAGTGCCAGCCCCCAGATCACAACGCGCTGAACGAGAGTGCGGCTGAACACCGTCATGAACATCGCCCAGATCAACAGCACCGACGCATGATCGCCAGGGAAGCTTTGGCTGGAGCGGTCCTTGAGTTCCCAGGCCTTTTCCAGATGAGGGTACATTTCGCTCAAGCGAATCGCGCCTTCCAGCACCATGGACGGGCTGTCATGTTGCAGGCTCGAATGATCCAGCCACTTGGAAAACAGCGTGCGAATGATCAACAGCAAGAGCAGGATCGAAACGAATCCAAATAGCGCTGCACGCACTTGAATGGTTTTGAAGACCCAGTCACCTTTAATCAGCAAGCACAGCAGGATCAAGCCGACCACGGCATCGAAAGGACGCATACTGGCAACTGTCCACATGGACCGCCACACTACGTTTTGTTCAAGAGGCTGATTGAGCAAATGAAACAGCCCTTCATCAAACTGGTTTAACAGGGCATGGCCGGTTGGCCACATCCAGATGCCCAGTAACCCAAGGGCGATCAAATTGCACAGCACGAGTCGGCTGATGTTCCACTTCGCTTGGAAGAGTGTGGGATAGCCCATAAAATGGCCCTTATCTACATGGCAGTACGCGCCTGGAGCGCTTTAAACGGCGCTTTATAGACGCTTGTCATCAATTTGTCATCAATTCAGATACCTTCCCCATGACTGATATCGAGTACTCCCAGCGCTTCATTTTTGACGAAAGCGATGTTCGCGGTGAGCTGGTCGCGCTTGAGCGCAGCTATGCCGAGGTCTTGGCCAAACATCCGTATCCGGAGCCGGTCGCGCAACTGCTCGGCGAGCTTTTGGCCGCTGCAGCGTTGTTGGTGGGCACCCTGAAGTTCGAAGGTTTGCTGATTCTCCAGGCGCGCTCCAGCGGTGCTGTTCCACTGTTGATGGTTGAGTGCTCCAGTGAGCGCGAGCTGCGCGGCATTGCTCGTTATGACGAGGCACTTGTCACGCCGGGTGCCGGTCTGCAGGACCTGATGCCTGACGGCTCTCTGGCCATGACCATCGATCCGCGCAAAGGCAAGCGCTACCAGGGCATCGTCGCTCTGGATGGCGTTGACCTTTCTGAAAGCCTGTCGAGCTACTTCGTGATGTCCGAGCAACTGGGCACACGCTTCTGGCTCAAGGCTGACGGGCACCGCGCACGAGGCTTGCTGCTGCAACAATTGCCAGTGGCACATCAGACCGATCCTGAAGAGCGCGATGCTACCTGGGAGCATGTCACCACGCTCGCCAGTACCCTGACGGCCGAGGAATTGCTGAGTCTGGACAACGAAACAGTGCTTCACAGGCTGTTCCACCAGGACCCGGTAAGGATGTTTGAAATTCAGCCACTGTGTTTCCGCTGCAGCTGCTCCCGGGAACGTTCGGCCAATGCGCTGGTCAGTCTTGGACTGGAAGATGCGCAGCAACTGGTTATTGAGCATGGTGGCAGCGTCGA
Source organism: Pseudomonas sp. Irchel 3A5 (assembly GCF_900187575.1). Classification (NCBI taxonomy): domain Bacteria; kingdom Pseudomonadati; phylum Pseudomonadota; class Gammaproteobacteria; order Pseudomonadales; family Pseudomonadaceae; genus Pseudomonas; species Pseudomonas sp. Irchel 3A5. Next base: position 82,631 of record NZ_FYDU01000022.1, read on the forward strand.
AATCGACTGCCAGTTCTGCAATCAGCGCTATCTTTTCGATGCCACTGATATCGCTCAGCTCTTCGCTGGAGGTGGAGTCGACTCGCCATCTGATACGCGCCACTAATCAAGCACGGATTTCGCCTCACTACATGCTGTGGGCAGCGGTGAGGCGGTTCTGACGGGAGGCCTACCATTCTTGGGCTTTTCTGGCATAATCCGGCCCACTTTTCCGCTGTAGTAGTGGTTGTTTTTTTACTACAAAACCGTTTGGAGCACTCGGCCACTGGCCGACGGGGACCCTCATGACTCAAACCAACAACGCTGTGTACACCGATCTGAGCATCGACGACCTGGTCAAGCAAGCGCTTGCCCGCGGCGAAGGCGAACTTTCCGACACTGGCGCTCTGGTTGTGAGAACAGGCCATCGTACTGGCCGTTCGCCGGTCGATCGTTTCATCGTTGAAGAGCCAAGCACTCAGGACGCAATCGCCTGGGGCCCGATCAACCGCAAGTTCCCGTCTGACAAATTCGATGCTTTGTGGGATCGCGTTCAAGCGTTCAACAACGCACAAGAGCATTTTGTTTCTCACGTGCATGTAGGCGCTGCTGAAGACCACTACCTTGCTGTGAAGATGACCACCCAGACTGCCTGGCAGAACATGTTCGGTCGCTGCCTCTTCATCAACCCGGCTCAGTACAACCCGGCGGGTCGTCAAGAGTGGCAGGTCCTGAACGTTGCCAACTTCGAATGCGTCCCAGAGCGTGACGGCACCAACTCAGACGGTTGCGTGATCATCAACTTCGCGCAAAAGAAAGTATTGATCGCTGGCATGCGTTACGCCGGTGAGATGAAGAAAGCGATGTTCTCGGTGCAGAACTTCCTGCTGCCGGCTTCTGACGTGCTGCCAATGCACTGCGCGGCCAACATCGGCGAAGAGGGTGACGTCACCCTGTTCTTCGGCCTGTCCGGTACCGGCAAAACCACACTGTCTGCTGATGAAAGCCGTTACCTGATCGGTGACGACGAGCACGGCTGGGGCGAAGGCGTAGTGTTCAACATCGAAGGCGGTTGCTATGCCAAGTGCATCGACCTGTCCGAGAAGAACGAGCCTGTTATCTGGAAAGCCATCAAGCACGGCGCAGTGCTGGAAAACGTTGTCCTGGACGACGCCAAAAAGGCCGATTACGCCGATGGCAGCCTGACCCAGAACAGCCGCGCGGCTTACCCGCTTGAGCACGTTGAAAAGCGTTCCGAGAAAAACCTCGGTGGCGAGCCAAACGCTGTGATCTTCCTGACCTGCGACCTGACCGGTGTACTGCCGCCAGTGTCGATCCTCAGCGAAGAGCAAGCGGCTTACCACTTCCTGTCGGGTTACACCGCACTGGTTGGCTCCACTGAAATGGGTTCGGGCAGCGGCATCAAGTCGACGTTCTCCACCTGCTTCGGCGCTCCGTTCTTCCCGCGTCCGGCTGGCGAATACGCGGAGCTGCTGATCAAGCGTATCCGCGGCTTCGGTTCCAAGGTCTACCTGGTTAACACCGGCTGGACTGGCGGCGGCTACGGCGTTGGCAAGCGCTTCAACATCCCGACTACCCGTGGCGTGATTGCAGCGATCCAGAGCGGCGCGTTGATCGGTGCGGCTACCGAGCACCTCGACACCATCAACCTCGACGTGCCATTGGCCGTACCGGGCGTTGAAACCGGCCTGCTCAACCCACGTAATACCTGGGCTGACAAAGCTGCGTACGACGAAGCCGCCAAAGCCTTGGCTGGCCTGTTCGTTGAGAACTTCAAGAAGTTCGAAGTGAGCGACGCGATCAAGGCAGCGGGTCCACAGTTGTAATACGGACTGGCTGAACAAAAAACCGCCCTTCGGGGCGGTTTTTTTGTGGGCTTGAAAGCGGTGCGGGTCGCTTTCATCAGCCAGCTCACAATGGTCCGGACTGAAACGGGATACCCGGTAGGAGCGAATTCATTCGCGAAGGGGGAGTCCTGAAAAATACGTGTGTCTGACACACCGCTTTCGCGAATTAATTCTCGCTCCCACCGGGATTCTGTTTTGTTGGCGACATGGTGGCGTCTGGGATGCCGTTGGGTCTTTGCTTTAGGCGGTCCGACACAAAAAATGTGACGATTGCGAAGGATCGCTCTGTATCTCTTGAGTGAAGTTTCCGAGAGAATCCAACCCGCTTGCGCCTGCCAAATCATGGGTCTAGCCTGCCTCCCGTCGCTGCAAAATCAGCGGTCGGGTGTGGAAACCTGTTTTGACCAGGCACAAGTATCATCAAGTGACTCGATAAATGGCGATTGCTCTATGGTAGCTGTGTGCGGGCAGACTTCGGTCTGACCCGGGTGCTTGGTGACCGGTTTTCCACCCCGTACATAGCTGCCACCCCTTGCCGTGTGGAAATGGCGAGTGATGGCTCCAGTTGCTCAGATTTGGACCTTCACCATGCTTAAAAACACTTCTGATTTATCCATCAATATCGAAGAAAACCTTTCACGCGCTTGCGACCTTTTACGTTGCGCAGCCGCCACGGCTTATGAGTCCAGCGATCAACTTTCCGGGCGAAAACGCGATCTGGCATTCTCGGTCATGCATCTGGTCGAAATGGCACAGGCGTTAGTGGAGCGCTCTTTGGAAGGGGTAGAGGCGAGGTAGAGGCGGGATGAACCAAGCGGGCAAAATGTAGTGAATTACCCGCGACAGCGCGAGATCAATCCGCCAAAGCATTCAGGACATGAACAGGGTCGTTGTGAATGGCTTTCAGCAACGCTTTAGCGGGGCCGGTAGGTTCTCGGCGGCCTTGCTCCCAGTTCCTGAGCGTGCCAAGTTGTACATCAATGATGGCTGCAAATTTGGCTTGTGAAAGGCCCGTCGCTTTGCGGATTTCCTTGATCTGCATGGCGTCGATGGTGAATTCACGAGATGGCTGGCGTTCGCCGCGAACGATCTCGTCCATCTGTTGCACGCTCTCCATCAGTTCTTCGAAGAGTTTGCTCATTGTTATCTCCAGTGCTCGACCACAGCTTTCAACGCTTTGCGTTCGTCAGCGGTGAGGTCGTGCTGTTCATTTTTTGGATAGATCATCAGTAAGGCGATTTGTGAGGCTGAAACGAAGTGGTAATAGATAACCCTGGCGCCACCTCTTTTGCCGTGCCCTTTTGCTGCTACACGCAGCTTTCGAATTCCGCCCGTGCCTTCGATAACGTCGCCAAGCGATGGGTTAAGAGCCAGGCTTTTTTGGATGATCATGAATGCACCATCATCCAGCAGTTCTTTCGCACGCCTAGTGAATACTGGGGTTTCTATAAAAATCATGCCAGCAAGTGTACGCCGCTGACTTACCTGCTACAAGCGTGAATGCGCACCTCACCTTGTATAGGGGATCGTCTTCCATGCGCGGTCGGGGCGGTTTTTTTGTGGGTTTGAAAGCGGGGCGGGTTGCTTTCATTCACCAACTCAATGGCCTGCAAGCTTGCTCATGCGCAATTGACCTTGTAGGACCGGCTTTAGCCGGGAGGGCAGTATTTCTGCAATGGATTTTTAGCGGATGTACTGACGTCCTCCCGGCTAAAGCCGGTCCTACGAGATGGCGCAGGAGCTGTGTGAGCGAATTCATTCGCGAAGGGGTTAGGCCTGAAGAATACTTGCGTCTGACACACCGCTTTCGCGAATGAATTCGCTCCCACGGGGATTCTGTGTTGTTGGCTCCAGCATCACTTGAGTTGAGCGCTCACTTGCATGTCGAGGCTCACTGACAGTACTAATAAACGGTAAGGTGAGTTCAAAAAAACCGCCCCGAAGGGCGGTTTCAAAATCAAGCCAGATAAGTAAGCCTATTAGTGAATATCTTTATAAGCCTCGTTACCTTTAGCCAACGATGCTGCCAAGCCCGGTTGTGGCGTGAATACTTTGCCCGTTAATGACGAAAAGTGTGTGCCCTTATCGCCATGGCTCACATTGCGTTCATTTTTGTTTTGTTCGCTCAGACCGGTGTAGGTGAACTTGCGCATCGCGGTAAAGGTAGCTTCGTGCATGACAATACTTCGATGCAGAGCACTGACCTGTGCAGGAGACAGGGCTAGTTTTTTGTTCAGCGGAGCGCCCCAGCGGGTCAGGCAGACTTCTGCGAAATGCCTGACCAATTGGCCTGCTTCCGTTAAGGAGCCGGGGCCATCGGAGCCTTTGAGCGACGCGTTACCCACCAGCGTCGCGTGACGCCCAGCCATTGGAAAGATGCTTACTTTGGTAGCGGGATCGGTCTTGGGAATAACGCACGAGAAACCTTTGGATCGTTCGTCCCGAGCGAAAAAGCCGACGTATTCCTTAACGTTTTTCCCGAGAGAAACCTTCTCAAGCTGGAAGTTCAAAGGGCCCGGAACCGGATCAACCGCGAAAATATTGACCGGGATATGACGTAGAGCCGGATCACCCGCCATAGCATTCGCCAGCATGTGGCAGCTGACACCGCCACGGCTCCAGCCGACCAGGTTGACCTGTTTCGGTATCAGCCCGCCTTTACGGAAGATCTTGATGATCTTTTCCTGCAGGTCTTGCGGTGTCACCTTGCGGTCACCATAGTCATAGTGGCGCCACAGCCAGGACGTTGGCTCTTGCACATCATCGATCGGCAGCCCGGCCGCTTTCAACCGCTTGTACTCGGCTTCGGTCAGCTTGGTCCGCTTCCAGTCGGCCTTGCCTTTGGTCAGATTTATTGCATGTTGTACATTTTCGTACCAGCCTTTGCCAAACGCGGTCCCGGTCCAACCGTAGCCTTTGGGTTCAGTGAACAATTCATCAGCTTGTAAATTGCCACTGCCAGGCCCATCAATTACAACCCAGTCGGCGAACTCTCTATTGCCCATGTTACTGGCCAATGTTGCGATTAATTCACCATTCCAATAGTTGTTGTTCAAATTGTCATATTTGGTGGAGCCTGTACCGCAAAAGAAAATAGTAAACACACTCATGAGAAACCTCCGTGTTTTGATGAGTACGGGGCAGACTAGATGAGTAGGTTTGCTTTTGCATGGGGGTCTTGTTACTGGGTGTTATTCGATCTTGTAGGACTGGCTTTAGCCGGGAGGACGTCGTGACATTCACCAAATTTCCTTACCAGAAATATCGCCCTCCCGGCTAAAGCCGGTCCTACGGGCCCATCAAAAGACCGAGATCGTCGCCAACCTGTGGGAGATTCTATGCTTGTCCGCAAGCTGATCGACGACGTGGGACCGGCTTTAGCCGGGAAGGCGGTGTTTCTACTAATGAAAATTCAGCGTCTGTCCCGGCCTCTTCCCGGCTAAAGCCGGTCCCACGTCAGTGAATTCTGTGCGGTTTTGATTTGGGGGCCGCGGGGTGACAGGACGCAAAGCTCCCTAACGGAATGGACCTCGTTTCAGCGTTTTACCCCGCCTCAAACGTCCTGTTCGCTTCGCAATAGCGTTCCTGAGTCTGTTTGCTTTGTTCGTCCCGGTCTCTGGCGGCGCGTTTGGTCCACTCCTGGCAGGATTCCTTGAAGAACACCACAGCGGCGCGGCGGCATTCGCGGTTTTCGACGCTGCCTTTGCTGAAGTTCATGCACACACTGCTGTTTTCGATGTGGTTATTGAACACCCGAAAATCGGCATGATAGCGGCTGCGACTGTCCACAGCCCTGAAGCTGACGCTGGCGATGCTGAAGGGTTTGGTCGGGCGTTCGGTGTTGGAGCGGGCGATGTCAGATTTGTAGTCCGCCATGTATCTGGATGACACCATGCCTTTGGCGGGTTCTCGCTCGGCAGCCTTTGGAACCTGACCAAAGCGGCAGTTGAGGACAGTTTCGTCGATCACGTTGCCGTTCTTCATGCATTCATCCAAAGGCTGGACGCTCGGCGCTGGCAATTCCCGTCTGACCACATTGGGTCCGATGTAAGGCTCGGGAGCCTGGGGTGCAACAGGCTGAGGCGCAGGCGCTATCAAGGCCTGCGGCGGTTGCTCTACGGTGGGCAGAGGTTGTGCAATCAGCGGCTGAACTTGAGGTTTTGTCCGGGGAAACAGCAGATATCCGACAAACCCGGCCAGTGCGAGCACGATCAGCCATTTCGAATAGCCAGTGCTTTTGCGCCGATGCTCAGGCCTGCGTTTGCGCGGATGAGCGCCCAATACAACGTCAACCTTGCCGGGTGTCAGACGCTGGATGTGAATAGATCCATCGTTGTCAGGCTGTCTGCTGGATTCCATTCCCTATTTCCTTCGCCTTTCGCAGAGCTGAGTGTGATGGCGAAGGTTAAACCGTACAAATAGCCTTTTGCTAGTAGGCTTGTCTGTATCCTTATTCATTTTTGTAATGCTTTGGTTGTTTTCTGACCAGGCTGGCCGCGCTAAGGTCTCGCATCTTGGTCGAGGTCAATGGAGTGGCAGCTTATGTACAAGCGTCTTGAGCATGTTTTCGGGTATTCAGAGTTTCGTCCGGGGCAGGAGGCCGCCATCAGCGCGGTATTGGCGGGGCGCTCTGCGGCGGCTATTTTCCCGACAGGGTCAGGCAAGTCACTGTGTTATCAATTGCCCGCGTTGATGCTTCCGCATCTGACACTGGTGGTCTCGCCGTTGCTGGCATTGATTCAAGACCAGTTGGCGTTTTTGCAGCGCCACGGCATTTCGGCAGCCAGTATCGACTCGGCGCAGAGCCGTGATGACGTTGCTCAGGTCATGACCCGTGCGCGCTCGGGTGAGCTCAAGATCCTGATGATTTCCGTGGAGCGGCTGAAGAATGAGCGCTTTCGGCACTTCATCTCGCAGGTGCCGATTTCCTTGCTGGTGGTCGACGAGGCTCACTGTATCTCTGAATGGGGCCACAATTTTCGGCCTGACTATCTCAAGCTGCCGGACTACCAGCGCGAATTCAATATCCCTCAGGCGCTGTTGCTGACTGCTACAGCCACGCCGCAAGTGATTGACGACATGCAGGCCAAGTTTGGCATCGAACCGCAGGACGTAGTCACTACAGGGTTTTATCGCTCCAACCTGAATCTGTGGGTCGAACCCGTGACAGGGTGGGACAAGCGTCGCCGGCTGGTGGAGTGGCTGGGCGCCAAGCCCGATCAGCCGACTATCGTTTACGTCACGCTGCAAAAAACCGCCGAATACATAGCCGCTCATCTGGAGCAGAACGGCATTGCAGCCAGTGCCTATCACGCCGGATTGCCTCACGATCAGCGCGAGTCGATCCAGCGGCAGTTCATGGCCGGGCAGCTCAATTGCATCGTGGCGACTATTGCGTTTGGCATGGGCATCGACAAGAGCGATATCCGCAACGTGGTGCATTTTGATCTGCCCAAATCCATCGAGAACTACAGCCAGGAAATCGGCCGCGCCGGGCGTGACGGCGCTCCGTCTGATTGCCTTGTACTAGCCAATCGCGACAGCCTCAACGTGCTGGAAAACTTTGTTTACGGCGACACGCCGGAGTTGTTCGGCATTCGTTATGTCCTTGAGGATTTACTGGATGCCGGGCCGCAAGGGCAGTGGGAGTTTTTACTCGGACCGCTGGCGGAGCAGGCCAATATTCGCCAGCTGCCACTGAAAACCTTGCTGGTGCAACTGGAGCTGCGCGGCATTATTGCGCCACGCTACGCGTATTTTGCGGAATACCGTTTCAAGTTTTTGATCGAGCCGGAGGCGCTTGTGCAGCGTTTCGAAGGGGAGCGTCGGCAATTTGTCGAAGCTTTGGTTGCGACGTCCGCACGGGCGCGCACCTGGGCGACTGTGGATTTCGATGCGATGTATCAGCAGTATCAGGCTGAGCGTGGACGGGTCGTGACGGCGCTGGATTACTTTCAGGAGAAAGGCTGGATCGAGCTCGAAAGTAAGCAGATGACTGAGGTGTACAGCCTGCTGGTCACCGATTTTGATGTTCAGGCGCTGAGCGTCGAGCTGCATGAGTATTTCAGCGAGCATGAAACCTCGGAAGTGAAGCGGATCCACGCGATGCTTGAGCTGTTTGCCAGCGAGCAATGCTTAAGCGGTCGGCTGGCGGATTACTTTGGTGATCACAAAGCCCCTCGGCGCTGCGGGCATTGTTCAGTCTGTGCCGGGCACGTCGCGCGGTTACCGGAGCCACCGGCGTTGGCACCCCTTGAAGCACAGAGTTTCGAGCAATTGTGCGGTGAGTTCATCCTCAAGCATCAGGATTACAGAGACCACGTCCCGAGTGCCGACTGCGTGACTCGCTTCCTGTGCGGCATCAGCGTGCCGTTGTTCACCAAACTCAAGGCGCGAGGGATACCGGGCTTTGGTCAGCTGGAGGATTATCCGTATGCGGCGGTGAGGGATTGGGTGCGGGTTAATATCCACTCTGAATAGTTGTAGGAGCTGCCGAAGGCTGCGAGCGCGGTGTGTCTGACAAACAGTCTTCGCAGCCTTCGGCAGCTCCTACAGATGCCAACTTACGACAAGAGAACTCCATGACCCACACAACCCCGCAACGCGCCGACTACCGCCACTTTCAGCCCATCACCACCCGCTGGCACGACAACGACATCTACGGCCATGTGAACAACGTGACCTATTACAGCTTTTTCGACAGCACAGTGAATACCTACCTGATCGAGCGCGGTGGGCTGGATATTCATGACGGTTCGGTGGTGGGCTTTGTGGTGAGTTCGTCGTGCGATTACTTCGCGTCGATTGCTTACCCTGACTTGATCGAAGTCGGTTTGCGGGTTGCGAAGCTGGGCAATAGCTCTGTGCAGTACGAGCTGGCGGTGTTCAAGGTTGGCGAAGACGAGGCTTGTGCGGCTGGGCGCTTTGTTCATGTGTTTGTGGATCGGGGGTCCAATCTGCCGGTATCCATCCCTGACACGCTGCGCGAGGCGTTGCAGATTTTAGTGGTCTGAAAACAACACTGGCCGCTTCATGGGCGGCCAGTGTGCTTGTCAGGTCAAACACGTCACTTAACGATGACGGTAGTGATGTTTGTTTTTCCGGTGGCCATGCGCGTGTCCGCGCGGACCACGGTCACCACGATAGCGACGGTTATCACGATCATCGGCGCGGCTTTCGTTGCCCATGTAGTTACCCAGTGCACCACCAGCGCCACCGCCTGCCGCTGCGCCGACAAGGCTGCCAGTGCTGCCGCCTACGCTGCGACCGATGACGTTACCGCCTGCAGCGCCCAGACCGCCGCCAATGGCTGCTTCTGTACGGCTGCGACGGTCGGCACCCACGGCCGCGCCACCTGCGCCACCCAGGCCTGCGCCAATCGCTGCACCTGTGTTGCCGCCCAGTTGTTGGCCGACAACGGAACCGAGTACCCCACCCAATGCACCGCCCACACCCGACTCAACCGTACCGCCTGCTGAGGCGAGACCACTGGCCAGAGTGAGTGACAACAACAGAATCGAGGAATACTTCATGCAATGAACCTCAAAGGGATGACGGCGCCGATGCTGAGGTTCTGCCGGGATTGTGGCAACGCAAATCCGACGAGTAACACGACTGGTACACAAATACCTAAGTTACTGTTTTTGCTAAGGAACTTAAGTCGTGATTGGCAGTCTGAGCTTACTTGATCAAGGCCCGTTTCTCGCGAAACGGGCCTTTTTTTGTGCGTTTGAAAAGGCTTCTGTAGGAGCTGCCGCAGGCTGCGATTGCATCATCACTGACACAACGGGATTCGCAGCCTGCGGCAGCTCCTTATCTGTTAGCGATCTGTCAGATTAGGTGCCGAGAGTCGACGTGGACGACCGCTCGCTCCTCGATTTAGCCGATCGTTCTGTAGCAAGGTCTCCACGTCGATATCTCCTCACACACGCCCGTACAGTTGCCCGAGGTTGCACTCGAAGATAAGGCTGGGCAGGTGAGGAGAGACTCTCGACCTACCCAGATTAACGGAGATCGTGATGACCTGCATTGGCATTGGCATCGATGTGAGCAAAGCCACCCTCGACATCTGCGTGCATCAACATAAAAAACCTCTTCGAACA